>JAGAQC010000051.1 GCA_017622925.1 Ruminococcus sp. | reverse complement strand
TTTTTTTCAAATTTCTTTGAAAAAATTTTTCCGAAGCTCTTAACTTCTCTCGCTCGCCCCGTCCGACAGCTTTATTATTATATCACGATTTTTAAACGTTGTCAAGTAGAAGAATTAGGCTTATTTCACCAAATTTTTAGTTATTTTGACACAACGTGTCGCTACACACAAAAATTATGATATACCGTTATTGTGATTCTACATTTATCTCCCGATGTAGGGACACGGCGTGCCGTGTCCGCAAATAATAATTTCACGACCGATAAACATTCAGATATACTATTATTTGAGTTGTATATTTCTACCCATAATTATATGTTCCTGTAATTTCCTTGAACGGACACGGCACGCCGTGTCCCTACAACGTGAGATTCTTATTTTAACGAAAACCTCCAAGACACAGCATGACCTGTTTCTGCAACGGTAAATTTTTTTATGAAAAGTTTAGTAAGCAAGTAAATTTTGTATTTTCAGAAATTTTTGTAACAAAACACAGCCGCAAAAAATTAATTTTTTTCCTTTTTGTCGATAATGACCATATTGTTTTTTATTTTAAAATTAGGCAGATTCTCCACAAATCGGCTGAATTTTGAGTACCCATAGGTTTTCAGGTTAAAATCGGGAACTTTCAGACAGAGCTGCTTTTTGAGTTCGCCCAAATTGTAGCCTTTAGAGCCGTTTGTACGCACTATAGCCGCCAACACGCTCTCCACGGATTGCAGATCGGTCTCCTTGGACTTCTGCGAAACTAAAATGCTGCTGCCCACTTTGCGGAAACTCAGGCAGTCGAAGTCCTTCAAAAACTGCGAAAACTTAGAATATCCGTAATTTCTCACGTCAAAATCGGGATAGCGACCTTGCAGACGGCTGCCCAACTCGCCTATGTTGATCTCCTCCTCCAAGTTGGCGTTTTCCGCTATAATACGTATTATCGCCGACTCCAGAGTTTTAAGTTCCACCTTATCGACGTCGTTCGTCTGAACTTCCTCCTCGGCGAGTATCTCCAGATATTTAAAGGCGTTGCAGGCAGTGCTGAACGGCTTGGGAGTTTTCTTTTCGCCCATGCCGATAACGTGCTTGCCCGACTCCCTCAGACGTATCGCAAGCCTCGTAAAATCGCTGTCGCTGGACACAATACAGAACCCGTCCACATTATTTGAATAGAGAATATCCATAGCGTCGATTATCATAGCCGAGTCGGTCGCATTTTTTCCCGTGGTGTAGCTGTACTGCTGAACGGGCGTGATAGCGTTGTCCAAAGCCATATTTTTCCACCCTGCAAGATTCGGTCTTGTCCAGTCGCCGTAAACACGCTTATATGTAGCAATGCCGTAGTTCGACAGCTCGTCAAGAATGTTTTTCGTGTACTTTGCAGCCACGTTGTCCGCGTCTATCAGCACGGCGTATCGCATTTCTATTTCCATAGGTCACCCCTTATTATATATTTAGTCAAATTTTTTATACTTATCCTCGATGCCGCCGTTCATACTCTCACAAATTCTATAGCTGTCTATATATTTTGATAAAATTTCTTCTTCCGTGTTATAGTCGAAAAATTCAGAGTTCAGAAATTCGTCCATAAGTTTTTCAGACCTGAAAGAAATAAATTCAACGCTGCAATTGGTGGTGAAAGTATTAAGAAAACTAAAATCCTCGTCGTTGGAAATATCCTTGTCCACAAGCCATACAGCGATCTCAGGACAAGTTCGCTCCAGCGCATCTCTCAATCCGAAATTATTCTCACCAAATAAATCGTCCTCATAGAGAAATATACTCTCCACGGGAGCGTGGTTCGGAGAATATCTTCCCTCTGTAAGATAAACTCCCTCAATGCCGTCAATATTCTGACTTAAATAATTTTCAAGTTCAGCTTTTATTTTGGGATATTGATAATTGTCCACACATATGGTTCGTTCTTTTTCAGCATCCGGACTTGTTAGAACCATAAATTCCCTGTCATCGCAGGACATCTGAACTATTATCTCAGACGACCATTTCCATTCCGCCACGCCAAAATCGACAATATCGCCCGAGCGGATAATTTCAGGCGTAAAGCCGTATTTCCGCTGTATATAGTCGATCGAATCCGATTCGGCAACCTTTTCGGGATCATGTTCAATATTGTACTTCCTCATCGAACAGCCCGTCAGAAAAACAGAACAAATTATAAATAAAATAAATTTTTCATTGCATCTCATAATTCTTAATCGTCCCAGCCGTTTATAGGCTTTGGCTTGTAGTCTTGGGGCAGATTTTTCAGCAAAACATTTATTATTAAAAATATAAACAAAAATATCGCCGTTTCAATAAGCTCGTATTTATTCTTTTCGTATGCTAAATAGCTTTTACTCAACCTTCTGTAAAATATACAAAGCCGAATCGTTGCGTAAAGTCCTGCAATAAAGCCCAGTATCACCGATATTATCACAATAATTTTTCCAAGCATATCAGTCTCGGCAATCCCTAAAATTTGCAAAACATAATCAGAAACAACGTAAGAAAAGACGCTTCCCCAAAGCCACCAAAACAGGTGTATAACATGCCCTCTCATCTATTTTGTCTCCCTGACTTATTTTTTCTTTTTCTTTTTAGGTTCGGGAAGTTCCTCGTACATAGCGTTAAGAAGCTCCGAAAGAAAGCTCCTGTCCTCGATATTTTCAACAAGGAGCATTTTCTTCGCTCCCTCGTAGGGCAGTTCATACGGAGCGTTCGGCATCAGCGAAACCGCCGATTTAACGGGCTTAACAAGAAATCTGTCGTCGTAAATTCCGCCGACGACCTTTCCTTTAAAGTATACGACGTACTCGCCCATCATTTTAAGACTTGACGTATCAAGCTCCGAAAGCTGTTCCATTACAAAATCGTGGTATTCCTTTGTTGAAGCCATTTATCTCACCGCTTTATTTTACATATAAATAAAAAATCCCGAAACTACCGCTTCGGGATTTAAATTATACCGGAACTATTGCTCCGATACATCTGGAGCGGATTACGAGGCTCGAACTCGCTACCTCCACCTTGGCAAGGTGGCGCTCTACCAGATGAGCTAAATCCGCATAAAATAAAGAATGCTGTCACGCTGCCGCATTCTTTATGGTGCCTCCGGTCGGAATCGAACCAACGACACGAGGATTTTCAGTCCTCTGCTCTACCGACTGAGCTACAGAGGCATAAATGGCGACCCGGATGAGGCTCGAACTCACGACCTCTAGCGTGACAGGCTAGCGTTCTAACCAACTGAACTACCGGGCCAATTTGGTGGGGACTACAGGGCTCGAACCTGTGACCCTCTGCTTGTAAGGCAGATGCTCTCCCAGCTGAGCTAAACCCCCAAACAGCCATTTATTGTCGTCTGTACTTGGTTTTCATCTTGTCCCTGACGACGATATTAATTATATCACACTTTTTCCGATTTGTCAAGCCTTTTTTTGAAAAAATTTCAAAAAATTTTATACGGCTGATTTTCCGCTGAATTTCGGCAAAAATCGGTTATCCCCGAATAGAAATTCGGGGATTCCGAAATATTTTTTATATTTAATTAAAAATCTCTGCCTCATCAAAATCGAAAGCCCAGTACATATCGGCAAGTTTGTTTCTGTCAGTAGTTTGAATCTTACTTCTGTACTCGTCAGTAAGATAGCCGAGATTATTTTCCCATTGTTCGCCCTCGAGTTCGGAAAAATCGTCATCGTCAACGGCATTAGCCACGCAGGACAACATCATCATATACAGAAACTCGTCAAAATCATTGCCGATAATATCAGGCTCATCATAACAGTCGTGCACGTACATTATGACTTTCGGCTCGTCCACACCCTTTTCGTAAAGAAAACAGTAAAAATCTCCGCCGCCGTTCATAGCAAACGGAATAAGCCTGTATTTTTCGTCAAGCTCCTCATCTTCGTCCTTCTTACGCCAATCAAGCAACTCGTTCAGCACCCCGATATATTCGGGTATATCCTCAAAAAAAGTAGGCTCGCAGTCGCCGCTCAGCATAAGAAACGCTTTCGGTGAATTTAAATAAAAATCCCTGTTTTCATTAAATTTTTCTTTTCCGACTTCCAGCCATTCCATAGCGCCTGTTTCATAAATTTCATGAAATCTTTTCGGAAATTTCACATCAATATTTTTTTCCAGTTCACATAACGTCATAAAAATTCTCCTGTTTATCAAAATCAGCCGTAGATTTATCTATAAAGGGGGACAAAAGTCCCCCCTTAAATTTATGAGATTTGAGAGTCTCAGCTCATTCCGCCTGTGGGAACGCCGCCGAGCTGCGACAGGAAGCGGTAGAACTCCTGCTTATCCTGACACTTATCGAGAGCGTCAACTTCGTTGATAACGCCCTTTGCGGTCAGACGTGCAAGCTCCTGATCGAGGGACATCATGCCCTGCTGTTTACCTGTCTGGATAGCCGACTGGATAAGGTGAATCTTATTATCACGAATCATAGCGGCAATAGCGTCCGTTACGTTCAGAATTTCCATTACAGCGATACGTCCCGTACCGTCGCGCTTGGGGATAAGAGTCTGCGAAATAACGGCAACAAGGTTATTTGCAAGCTGTGTACGTATCTGCTGCTGCTGATGCTCGGGGTAAACGTCTATAATACGGTTGATAGTATCAGCCGCAGAGGTCGTGTGAAGCGTGGACATTACAAGGTGTCCGGTTTCGGCAGCGGTAACGGCAGCCTGAATAGTCTCGAAGTCACGCATTTCTCCTACGAGGATAACGTCGGGGTCTTCACGGAGAGCCGCTCTGAGCGCAAGGGAGAACGAAGCAACGTCGTCGCCGATCTCACGCTGATTTACCATACATCTCTTATGCTCGTGAACGTACTCGATAGGGTCCTCAACGGTGATAATGTGCGCCGATTTGTTGAGGTTTACAAAGTCTATCATACCTGCAAGGGTAGTGGACTTACCCGAACCTGTAGGACCTGTAACAAGCACAAGTCCACGGGGTCTCATTGCAAAATCCGCAAGAATAGGCGGAAGATTCAGATCTTCGAGAGTAGGAATGTCGTTGCGGAGCAGACGGATAGCGATACCCGGCTTACCCTTCTGAAAATACACGTTTACACGGTGACGGTAGCCGCTCTTAGTCTGAAACGAAAAGTCGGTGTCGAGGTGGTTGTTTATCTGAGTCTGCTGCTGCTCGTTCGTCATTTGGTTGATAATATCCAGTATTTCCTCCTCGTCCATTTCGGGGTACTGCGAACGCATTGTTCTGAGAGTACCGTTAAGGCGGACTACGGGAGCGATAGCGTTCGTAAAGTGAAGGTCTGAACAGCCGAGCAGACGTACCTCGTCAAGAATACGGTGAATGTTTATGATACCCATTTTATTTTCCTCCTATCGAATTATACAGAGAACGTGCTTCTTACAAGCTCGTCAATTGAAGTCTCGCCTGCCTGTACAAGCTCGGAAGCGTTGTCGCGGAGAAGCTTTGTGCCGTTAGCCTTGGCAGCCTGCTCGATCTCCTCCTTACCGCCGCCGGCAGCAATAATAGCGGAAACCTTAGCGGTACAATGAATGATCTCGTGGATAGCCGTTCTTCCTCTGTAGCCTGTGTTGTTGCAGTTAGGACATCCCACAGGATCGTATATTTGGATAGATGAGGGAATACCCATCAGCTCGTTTTCTTCTTCGGTGGACATTCTCGGTCTCTTGCATGCAGGACACAAAACCTTAACAAGTCGCTGAGCGATAACGCCGATAAGAGAAGTAGCAACCATGTAAGCGGCAACGCCCATATCAACAAGACGGACAACGGTCGAAGCGGCGTCGTTCGTATGGAGGGTGGACAGAACAAGGTGACCTGTGATAGCGGCACGGATACCGATGTCCGCCGTTTCGGTATCACGCATCTCACCGATCATAACGATGTCGGGGTCCTGACGGAGGATAGAACGGAGGGCTGCGGCAAAGGTCATGCCGGCTTTCTGATTTACCTGACACTGGTTGATTCCGTCGATAGCTTTTTCGACAGGGTCCTCAACCGTAACAACGTTTACGTTTGGCTTAGCAATTTCGCCGAGAGCGGCGTAAAGGGTAGTTGTTTTACCTGAACCCGTAGGTCCTGTAACGAGGATAACGCCGTGGGGAACTCGCAGCATCGACTCAAAGAGCTGATAGTTGTAATCGGACATACCGAGGTCTGTAATTTTACGCAGAGCGATCTGTCCCGTTGAAAGGATACGGATAACGATCTTTTCGCCGTGAACCATAGGAAGCGAGGACACACGGACATCAAGGGTACAGCCGTCAACGACCTGCGTGAAACGACCGTCCTGCGGGATTCTCTTTTCAGCGATGTTCATGCCGCTGATAAGCTTGAAACGTGTTGTAAGGGCGCTGTGTACGGCGGACGAAATATTCATCAGCTCAACAAGGTCGCCGTTTACACGTATACGGATTCTTGTATATTTATCGAAAGGCTCAATATGAATATCGGTAGCGTCGGCTCTGAAAGAGTTCTCAACGATAGTTGTCGCAAGCTTAACTATAGGAGCGGACTCAACTCTGTCCTGCGACTCCTGTTCTTCTATAGAACCGCCGAGGTCGTTCGCCAAAGCGTTTACGCCCTCAAGCACGGTATCAACGTTCTGCATCGAGTAGCATTTGCCGATAGCCTTATTGATAGCAGACGTCGTAGCGAGTACGGGAACGGTGTCCATACCTGTGGAAACCTTGATGTCCTCCAGTACGATAAAGTTTACAGGATCGTTTGTAGCAACGGTAAGACGCTTTCCCTGAATGTTTATAGCGATGACCGTATGCTTTCTTGCGAGCTGCTCGGGAACTTTCTGTACAGCGTCCGTATTGATTTCGATATTATCGAGGTCAACGTACTGCACTCTCAGCTTTCCTGCCAAAGCCTTTGTGAAGTTGACTTCGGTCATGAAACCAAGCTCAACAACAACGTCGCCGAATCTCTTAGCGCCTTTGGACTCTTTCTGACCCTGAAGAACTTTCTGAAGCTGCTCCTCATTCAGAAGTCCCTGACTAACTAAGTAATCGCCAATTCTCTCGTTTCTCATATTCAAACCTCCGCTAATTTTTTAAAGCTGCACCAATATATTTGAACCGTTGTCAAGAGGGCGGAGCCGTCCCCGAAAAAACAGTAAATACTTTATGATACAATCTTAAATTATACTTGAAAAAAATGTAATGGTATGTTATAATAAGTTATGTCACTATTTATTATGTAAGGAGGTCAAAACCATGTCTGACTTTGCAAATATGCTCCATGACCCGTTCACGGAGCTGCCATTCAAGCTCATGTTTTTAACCATTGTTTTTCTCTTCGGCATCTGTATCGGAAGCTTTCTGAACGTTGTTATCATACGTCTGCCCAATGAAGACCCGGAAGAAAGATCGCTGATCAAGCGTTCCTCTCATTGTATGAACTGCGGTACGAAAATTAGACCTATCGACCTTATCCCCGTATTCAGTTGGCTGTTCCTCCGAGGAAAATGCCACTCATGCGGTGAAAGGATCTCTGCAAGATACCCCATTGTGGAGTCTCTCAACGGACTTTTGTACGTTCTGACGTTCATGGTTCTCGATATTAATGCTAAAGCCATAATAACCTGCGTTCTGATGTCCCTGCTAATAATCATAGGATTCATGGATTGGGACACTCAGGAGATAGACATGATATTTGTCGGTATCATACTTCTGCTTGCAGTTCCCGCAGCTATCTTTACAAACGATGTAAAGCTTATTCACAGGATAATCGGCGCATTGGTCATCAGCGTCCCCTTCTTTATAATAGGCGAGGTAAGCCGACCAATTATCCGTAAAAAATGCGGCGAGGATTTCCGCGCAATTGAGCTTGGAGATACGGCGCTTATGCTTGCCGCCGGAGCTTTGCTCGGAACACAGGCTGTTATCGTTTCAGCATTTTTCGGTATTGTAATAGCGGCAGTCGTCGGTGCGGTATTGAAGTTTGCATTCCACAGAGAATCCAAAATTGCTTTCGGACCGTTCCTCTCGATAGGCATTGCCATAGGAATGCTCTGGGGCAGCGACATTGCCGGCTGGTACATATCGCTTCTTACCGCTCAGCCGCAGTAAGGCGTAAATAATTACAGGCAGCAGCATTTTTACTGCTGCCTGTTTTTTATTATTTGTAAACTATTTGTGTATCTTTTATTTCTTCAGGGAGAATATAGACAATATAAATGTTTCCGTCTTTGTCTGCGCTGTCAATATTTCCGTCACCATTTGCGTCCACCTGAGGCTTCATTAATCTGAATGCAAGCCCCATATTAACCGAATTGATCGACTCAAACTGCACATTGCCGTCTTTCAGATCAAGAGAACCGTCTGCCTTAGTTTTCAATCTGTAAAAAGGCGCTGAACTTGCTTCATTAGTTTTTATAGCGTTAATAAATGCCATACTTGCCGTACTCATGTGACATGGTGATTTGAAAATATCAGCAGTTACATCATTAGTACCATCATTGTACGTATGCGCTTCCTTACCGCCGTTCTGATAGGCAACAACGTTAAGCGCAAAATTCTTACCTGTATTGCTGTCGTATGTTATTTCATTTCCGGCACTGTCTTTCATCGGAACAAGCCAACTGTAGTAAGAGTTTTTACCTGCGTCCTTATAAGCCGGAGAAGTTGATTCGATCGGCACAAGGTTATAGAAACCCATCTTATAATAATAATTATAATCCTTAAAATGCTCGGAATTGATAGAAGCCACATTCTGCTGAATAGGAGTGATACTGCTGTCGCTGCCGCCGGGACGGATGTGAACCTCTCGTTTTTTTAGTGTTATTCCGTCCGCTTCATATTCTAATTCCTCATAAGATTCTGCTGCTGTAAAATCGTAAACGGATTCATAAATATGACCTGCCTCAAGATCCACTGTACCATCGCCGTCTGAATCAACATCGTTGTTGATGAGTTTCATCACATGGACTTTTCCCTCAGCCGGGTGAACATCTCCGGAATCATCAGGGGGACTTATAACTCCGCCAAGAAACCAGTCTACAAAGCTTTTTACAGCAGCCTGTTCGCCGGTTAATGCAGATCCTCCAGATAATGGCGTATATGCACCTTCCGTTTCGTCCGAAGCCAAGCAATATCCGCCTTCATAAATTCTTATAAATTTCGCATAGTGAATTGAATTGTCAATATATTCTTCAATATTATCAACGTAAGCCGCCGTTCTTTCCTTAATGGAGGCTTTCGACATCAGCTTTGCGACAGGGTCGATAAACGACAAAACAAGAGTAAGAATTATGCTGAAAATAGCAAGTACGATTATCAGCTCAATAAGGGTAAAGCCCTTTTGCTTTCTTTTCCTTTTCAAGTTCATACCCTCCGTTTATGTTGTGGGAGCTTCGGTAACAGGCTGAATCTCGGTAATATACTTCATATTCAGCCCTCTTCCGAATTCATCGCTGTGAGCTGTCATTTCTTCATCGGTATAAACCTTGTAAACCTTTCCGTTCAGGTTTATATTTCCTCCGCAGTCCGGCTGGAGATTTATCTGAACTCCACCGGCTATTGTCGGAGCAGCAGCGTTGTCATATCCTACCTCGGCTACAGGCGCCTGATCGGCAACTCTTCTGTTTACCTGCCGTGCGGAGCGGAGATAGCTGTTTATTGCACTTGCCGCCACTACAAGAACGGTAGACATTACAGCAACTATCGCTATCGCAATAATTATCTCCATGAGTGTCATGCCCTTGAAAACTCTTTTTTTCGATTTGTTTTTTTTCATCGCAGACCCTCCTTAGAACTCACTGTAATACAGTATCTTATACCAGAACGGATCGCCGTCATCTGTATGGTCATCGCCAATTTTACCGCCGTCAGTAGCAAAGACTACTTCTAACGGGTTTGCGGATTTAACAGCCTGAGAATTCAGACAGCCGAAATACATCGCTCTTTTTTCTGTACCATGAAGGTTGTTTATATCAACATTATTATAGTAGAAATTCGTAAAAGAGTTTCCTCCGCTTGATGCGAAATCAACTTTCAAGTCAGGTGAAATTACGTTTGCCGATATAGGTTTATATCCGTTGCTCGCTACCAAATACGATGACGATGTACCATATATATTTACATTCGGCTTAACCTTATTACCTAAAGTTGTAGCAAGATCTTTAACGTCTTCATAACCTGTTCCGCTTATTAAATCGGATATTTTCTTTTTATCGGTTATATACTTAAATTTGTCGCCATATTCGCCGTTGAGCAATTTTTGATACGTTCTTGTCAACAAGGGTGTTTGTTTGAGTATCAGACCCTCAGTCTGCCAATCTAAATTTCCCCATGCATCATAACCGCCCACAGTAGTTTCTTCAATAATGATATGAACCGTTCCGCCATTTGAGTCATCGACAATTATTTTTCCGTTATCAATAGTAAGATTTTTAATAAGAATAAGCAAATGATTTGAACCCGGATCAATCAAAATTTCTTTTCCGCTTATATTACCTACATTCATATCAAGCTTACAGCTTTTGTTGATTACGTAATTTCCATCCGCATCAGTAATATCCTCTAATTTCGTTAAATAACTCGCTGATTTAAATTCCTCTGTAGACATTAATTCTGATATTTTTGCGGGAACCTCATTTGAAGTCAAGTTAACCTTGTTTTCATAAGGATTTGCAACATCCGTTAGAACTTCTTCAATTGTCTGCACTACCTTTGTATCATCGTTATCCCCAAGAATAACTGCTTTTTCAGCATATTCAGGATATATATGACTTTCGCCGATCTTATTCAGATATACGTTAGGTCCTTCTGAATAATTATATTCAAACTTAGGGTCGGTAACCTTTATGCTGTAATCAGCTTTCAGCTCATAATTATCTTTATCTGTAAAACTCGTTACAAAAGTCTGAGCATAAAATTGATTATCAGTACCCTCAATCAAACATAAGGCGTCTGTGTCATAGCTAAATATCGGATCAATTGCCGAACCGTCTTCTTTCGTCTCCACTGTGTAATACAGTTTCAAATCAATGGGATTAGTAATTCCCTTGCTATTATCAGGGTTAAAATCTCCATCTACAAATACATCTCCGTCATTCAAAAGCTGATTGTATTTATCCAACCACTTGAAACCATCATCTTCGAATCCCTCTATGATTCCCTGCTGAGGGGTATATATATCGTATGTACCCTTCAAATTGTCCATTTCAACGGTTCTTGAACCTTTGGTAGCATTGTATATAGATTTGTCTGCGGCTACTATCAAATTATCTTCGCCTATAATTTCTCCGCCGACAACTACATCGCCGTTTACTGTTACCTTATCACCAGCCACACCCGGTCTTTGAGTGATAATCAAATTACCCTCAACACGTACATCTCCTTGAATTATAACGTTTTGCAGTTCAAGATCTCCTTTGGAACAAATATCACCAACCACCTCGTCTGTTACCGTTTGAGCAGTATAACGATTGATAACATTACCAGTCCAAGCATAAAGAGCGGTATTGTTCATTGCCTTTATTCTGCTTGTAACTCCTGTATCCATGCAATAAATGCTTCCATTGATTTTCGGTGCTGAATCTGGCGCGTTCACCTGGATATCACCGCAAAATATGTTCATTGGCGCCTTGTTATCAGCAAAACCCAAATTTACTGTTCCGCTTATGGTGCCGTCAACATACACATAGGGTATCTCGTTAAAATTCCATTTATCTGCCGCGCTTCCGCTGTAGACATATGTAAGCTGAGAGGGAGAGTTATTGTGGAACATCATATCTCCCCACACAGTAATTCCTGAACCCTTGGTTGGAAAGATAAAATGCGACCAGTTCTCAACATACATATTGTTACATACATATAATGGAGTTTCAATACTTGCTCCGCTGTTAACTCCTTTCAATGCTGTTTTATCAGTTCCGTCATAAGGCTCTATAAGATTGCTTGAACTTCCCATAAATACACTATGATTGGAATTGCCCGTTCCATCAACATATTTATAAGTTTGAGCATCATCTTTTTTCGGCAACCCAATGTAAGCGCCGCCCCAGATACTGGTCTGAGTAGCCAGACTTGCATCAGCCGTAGTAACAAATCCTGCGCCGCCGCTGCCGCTGCCTTCGTTATCTTCCTTATCATGCTTAAGAACGTAAACGGAAGCCGAAGATGTTACGCCTGACATTGTAACGTTTGAAGTAAATTTCAGAAGATCTCTTTCGAGCCATTCTTCTTTGGTTTCGTCGTAAAACTTCTTTGTACCCGCATAGGAAATGGTAACATCATCTATATTACCCATTGAAGCTAAACTGTCGCTGCCGCCGGGATTGCTTAAACCTACCTGCACTTTGAGTGGAGTGCTTGACGATGTAAGCGCGCCTACCGCATTTTTATACTGTGCAGCTCCTGCAACGTTTTTATCAAGCGCGGCAACTGCGCTCTCCGCCACAGAGCGGGCAGTAATACCCGTCTGCGCGCTGGAGTAATTAACGTGCGCCCTGTTGTTGGCTGCCAGTGCAAGAGCCATAGTACCGAACAGGAACACTATCAGGATAGACATAACGAATACTACTGTCAGCAGAACCGAACCATGCAGTTTTCTCTTTTTTTGCGTATTCATTTTACTTACCGCCTTTCCGTTATAAAATAACATCAGCGAGGAAAAAATTATTCTGCCATTTCAAGGTTAGGTGCATCCATTTCGTATACAGAGTAAAGCGTTATAGTAAATTGAGCTGTGGGAACTTTTTCTTCCTCTTCGTTCGTGGGGGCTGCGTCTTCTCTTTCCTTGATCTCAATATCCGTAAGACCTACGGAATTGATAATGATCGTTTCCTTCTGCTCCTCGATTGCTTTCATGTAGTTCCAAATGTTCTCCTTTTCGCCGGATACATTGATAGTATACTGCGCCTGGAGAGCGGTCTCGGCGGTTCTTTCTGAGAGCGCCGCGCTTTCTGCCTTTTCATCGGCAATGATCTGCTGCTGTGAACCGTTTATATCTGCCTGACTGATCATATCCTCGCCGACGAACGAAGGGGTAAAGTAGTAGTAATCAAGCGTACCTGTTCCGATGTCGCCTGCTGCGAGAGTAGATACCTTTACTTCGTTTTCCTCAGCGAATTTCTGCATGTACTGATCGACCTTGCGGGCATTGAAGATACTGTTGTAATCCACAAAATCGTCTGCAAGGGCAGATGCCTCGTTGTAAGACTTTGTTATGTCGTCCTTGATGCCGGGGATCTCGGCGATCTTGCTGTCAACCTCATCGCGCTGCTTTTGCAGTTCGGCAAGAGCCGCCTTGTCTGTCTTTATATCCTCGTTCTTTGGCTTTATTAAAAGGAAGAAGCCTGCAATAAGGAGTACGAGCGCCAAAAGAACGCCAAGGATAACCTTATCTCTGTAATTAAGTTTCATTTTCATCTACCTCCCATTAAGCTGCCGCTGCTTCTTCTTCATTCGTATCATCGGTTTCTTCCGCCGGATGATATGCGCTCTCTCTGCCGTTTATAGCGGCAGTTACGCTGAATGATACGGTCTCGGTCTCTTCACCGTCTACGGTCTGAGCGTCCTCGCCCTCACCGACCTGTATCTGTTCCTTTTGAATGTTTACCGTGTAGCCGCTGTAGGACGCCGCCGCATAGTAGCCCTTATTCTCAGTGAAGCTCTCGTCAAGGAGATTATCAATAAACATCGAAGGCAGCTTTTGTACAAAGTCCTCGCTTCCGGCAGCCTCGACCGTAAAGTTGAACGTTCCGGCAGAGTAAGACGGAAGTGAGATATAGCACTCGTCAAGGTTGAGATCCTCGGCAGTCTTATCGAGAACAGCCTGAATAGTCTCATACTTATCGCCGTTGATAACGGGCTGCGAGTAGAACGCGTCGTGGGAGTTCACCATTTTTGTATTGTATGCGTTTACGGTATCGCGCATTGCAAGGAGCTTATCTCTGTGAGCAAGCTGATTCTTTACCTCGGCAGAATCGAGATATGTCTGAATTTTAGTCATATCTTTCTGGATACCGTTGTCGTACATAGACATTCCGAGCCATGTACCGCCGACAATAACGGCAGCTCCGACAACAAGACCGAGCATAAGTCCGAGGCCTGCGTTTTCGTCCTGAGTTTTGCCGCTTCCGCCGGCTTTCTTCAAAGCGGAGCTAAGCTCTGTTTCAAGGAGGTTGATCTTCTCTGTTTCTCTGTTACGCTTGAACATTGCGCCGATAGCGTTAGCATACAGCGAGAATTCAAGGTTTTCATGACCGTGTATCTGCGGGGGAACGTTGATAAGGCTTGTGTTGAGGTCAAGCTTTTCAAGCTCGTCGGTGATCCTTACGTAGTCGTGAGTATCGCCGTAGAGGATAACGTTCTCGATGATCTCTCCCGTATTACGGCTTCTGTGGAACTGGAGCATACGAAAGATATTCTCGTTTACAGCCTCGAAAACGTAGTCTGCCGATCCGCCGTAGTCGTCGGGGTCAACGGAAGCGAAACGTGAGAACGAGAGCTGACCCTGCTCATAAAGGTTGAGCGAAATGAAGTTGGGGTCGATCTGAACAGCGAGCAGCGGCATTTTCGATTTGATCTTGGTATCTGCAAGAAGCACCTTTGTGATACAGTTGCAGCCTACCATTACCGATCTGAGGGAAACGCCGAGAAGCTTGAACACCTCTCTGTAGCTGTTTACGATCTCGTAGGGACATGCCGTAGCGAGAACCCTTATCATTAATTCGCCGTTTTCGCCTTTCTCCTCGGCGTCGCCAACGATAACGTATGTAACGGAGAAGGTATCGTCAAGGTTAAGTTCAGCCTGCATCTGCTGCTTAACAGTTTTCTGCATATCCTGCGGCTTAACTCTGGGAACGATAAGCTCCTTGAAGATAGTCAGGTTCGAGGACAGGGAAACGATAGCCTCCTTGTCGGGCATCTTGTTTCTTTTGAGGACACCGTTGACAAGTGTCGCAACGTTCGGAACGTCCTTAACATGACCGTTCACGATAAGTCCTTCCTCGAGGTTAAGAGTTGCTGCGGAGCTGATCTTTATTTTTCCGTTGCTCTCAACGCCCTTAACAACACGTATATTTCTATCGGTAATATCAAATGACAGCATTTTCTTTTTTCCACCTTTCCGTGTTTATTCGTTCTCGATAGATTCCATTGAACCGTAGAGTGCGGGGTAAATACCGACTACTACCATACCGATAATGATACCCATGAAGATAAGCATTACAGGCTCGACCATATGAACAAGTCTTTCAACAGCCGAGTCGGATTCTTCCTCGTAGTATTCGGAGGTCTTTTCAAGGATCGAGTCAAGCGCGCCCGACTCCTCGCCGACGTATATTACAGAACAGAACATTGATTCAAATATTTCCGTTCTTGTTATAGCGGACGAAAGCGTTTCGCCCTGCTTTACCTCATCGACAACATCTTCAAACTTTTCGTCAACGTACATATTTCCAAGTACCGCCGACGCTCTCTGGAGGCACTCTACCATTGGAATACCGCTGGAGTAAAGAGAGGAAAGGGTTCTTGCAAAACGTGCCGTATAAATTTTCGTTACAAGAGGTCCCCAGCCGGGTCCTTTCAGTATCATACGATCGACCTTATACCGTATATTCGGCGCTTTCAGAGCGTATCTTATTGCGAAGAACAGACCAACGACAATGATGATAAGCAAATACCACTGATGTCTGAGGAAGTTCGATATAGCCGCCATGATCTTGGTAAGCGCAGGCATGTCGTCGGGATTTTCGTACATATCAATGAACGTAGGCATGATAAAGGTAAAGAGGAAGATAACCACGACTACGCAGAGTACCGCAAGGATAATAGGATAGACCATAGCTCCCTTTACGGTATTCATAAGCTTGTTTTCCTTTGCGTACTGTTCGGACATACGCGTCATGATAACGTCAAGAGAACCGCTGGCTTCTCCCGCACCGACCATTGAGATAAGGAAGTCGGGGAAAGAGCCTCTGTGCATTTCGAGGGTCGCCGAGAAAGATTCGCCCTTCTGCACGTTCTCGTAGATGTCCTGCCATATTGCTTTGGCTTTGTCGTTATCCTGCTCGTTTCTCATAATGTCGATAGACTTTACGAGGGTAAGACCCGATGTAAGCATTGCACTGAGCTGTCGGCAGCAGAACGCAAGCTCTTTTGTGCTGAACTTATAGATCGATCTGGATGAACCGCCGGTCTCCTCTGCATAATCCTTAATAAAGAGACCGCGTTCTTTCATCTTTTCGAGGAATTCCTGCTCATTCTCGGCATTCGCCTTGCCCTTGACCTGCTTGCCGCGGGCGTCCTGAGCTATGTAGGAATAACTCTTCATAAAACCACCTCCGTGTTTTTTGATACGCCTCCCGAAAACCGTGTCCGATGCCTCGGGACGCAGGGGCACATATACGCACTACCCTAATATAACAATTATAACATATTAAAAGTTATTTTTCAACCGTGTTTTTGACTTAAATAATCACGCTTTTTTTATCAATATTAACCAAATTTTATACTCTAAGTAATAACTCGGCGCATATTACCGAATATATTACAAAAAGACAACTAAATTTGCAATACGTACAGGGAGTTGCTATAATGTGCCATATTATCATACAACCATTATAACATATTTATTTACGATTCGCAACATTTTTTTGAATATTTTCTAAAATTTTTTTAAATTTATGAACCAGAGCGATATTTTTAACTTAAATATAAAATATTTGCCTAAACTCCCTCCAATTCGTAAAACATTAAAAAAGGCTTTGTATGTGTAAAATTTTAGAATTTTGTAGGGGACGGCGGCAGCGTGTCGCTGCACCCTGTGTCACGTGACCGCTCGCAAGCTCGCTAATATTTTTAAACTCAAATTTATCTCCGCGCCCGTTGCAATTTTCCCGATGTAGGGACACGGCACGCCGTGTCCCTACATCGGGAAATATTTATTTAATCGGAAAATCACAAAGACACAGCACAATCTGTCCCTACAACGGTAAATTTTTTTCACGCCTATTGCAATTTTGAAGATAATATGATATAATGTTGTTATGAAAATCGGAATTTACAAGATAAACCATTAAAGTTATAATAAAATATTTCAGGAGAAATTTAATGAAGTTAAAGTGTATTGTAGGTAGTATTCTAATTACTCTTTCCTTTGTTTTGGGTATCGGGATACTATCATCTATTTTTATGATAATATTTAAGAACGGCATGGAACATGTTGTTCTAATCAGCGGTATCGCACAGACACTATATTTAATGCTTGCCACAACAATTTTAAAAATGAGAAAAATCAATATGCAAAACACATATGGATTGAGATTAGTTTCTTTTAAAGAATATGTGCTGCCGATTTTGGCAGCCTTTTGTTTCTCAGCCTTTTCAAACATTCTACAATCTGTTGTACCAATTCCGCAGGAATTGATTGGCGGTATGTCTGATGATATGGAAAAAAGCACGATTGCATTTATATTGTCAATTTTTATAATTGCACCAATAGTAGAAGAATTTGTGTTTCGTGCTTTAATTTTAACAAAACTTAGAAAAGAATTTTCTGTAACTGCTTCCGTTCTTATATGCGCATTTATGTTTGCGTTAATTCATATTATGGCAGGCGGTATTATTACGGTTATACACGCTTTTTTAGGAGGTGCAATTTTTTCATTAGCATATGTAAAAACTAAGTCGTTGTTTCCGGCAATTGCGGCACATATTTTTGGGAATATAGGTGGTTATATAACAACTTTTACAAATAATTTATCAACCACATTACAATATGTGGCATCAATTGGATTCTTTTTAGCTACGATTGTATTTTGCATCTTGCTAATTCGCAAGAAAAATAACCAATTGTTTCTCTATAAAAAATGAGAGGGTTAAAAAAAGTAGATTATGATTTATCTTACTACCAAATTCCAAATCACAAAGCAAAAGGAGTTCTCTCAAACCGTTCCTTTCTACGCTTTCTAAAATTAGGGTGATTCCATGGTCGTGAACCGCTTTTGTATGTGTAAAGTTTTAGTAGGCAAGTGAATTTTGTAGGGGACGGCGGCAGCGTGTCGCTGCACCCTGTGTCGCGTTACCGCTCGCAAACTCGCTAATATTTTTTAACTCAAATTTTCTTCCGCGCCCGTTTCAATTTTCCCGATGTAGGGACACGGCGTGGCAGCGTGTCGCTGCACCCTGTGTCACGTGACCGTTCGCAAGCTCGCTAATATTTTTAAACTCAAATTTATCTCCGCGCCTGTTGCAATTTTGAAGATAATATGATATAATGTTGTTGTGAAAATCGGTATTTGAAAGTGAGATGAGTATATGAAAAAAATGAATAAAAAAGCTCTGATTTTTTTTATTTTTCAAATGATATTCTTGATATTAACTTTTGTCGGAGGAGTTTTGCTGCTTGCAGGAAAAATGGATAATGCAGGAATGTCAATATGTTGCAGTACAATGTCTATAGCATTTGGCTCTTTATGCAATTCGGCAAAAAATAAGAATTAGGTAAATTTGAGTTTACAAAGGAGCGAACGAAACCGCTCCTTTTTATATTTATAAGATAAGCGTCCAATTGTGAACAAACTGTAAACATTTCCCTCCGTTATTGACAACGGCATTAAAAAGCGTTATACTATTATTAGCACTCACAGTATAAGAGTGCTAATCAATTTTTTGGAGATGTTTAAAATGGAACAGAAGCAGTTCAAGGCAGAGTCTAAAAGACTTCTTGATATGATGATTCATTCAATTTATACTCACAAGGAAATTTTCCTCCGTGAGCTTATTTCAAACGCAAGCGACGCTATTGACAAGCTTTATTTCAAGTCTCTTACCGATGATAAGGTCGGACTTTCAAAGGACGATTTCGCTATTTGGATATATGCGGACAAGGATGCCCGTACCTTGAAGATCACCGACAACGGTATCGGTATGACCGCCGAGGAGCTTGAAAACAATCTGGGTACTATCGCAAACAGCGGTTCGCTCAAATTCAAGACGGAAAACAAGCTCAATGAAGAAAATCAGATAATCGGTCAATTCGGCGTAGGCTTTTATTCGGCGTTCATGGTCGCAAAGAAAGTTACGGTAATTTCCAAGGCATACGGTTCTGATACCGCTTACCGCTGGGAATCCGAGGGCGTTGACGGTTATACGATCTCCGAGGACGACAAAACGTCCGTCGGTACGGAGATAATCCTCGAACTTCTCGATGATACCGACGATGAGCAGTACGGCGAATTTCTCGACACCTACCGTATCAAGGGACTTATCAGCAAGTACAGCGATTATATCCGTTTCCCCATTAAAATGGAGGTAAGTCACAGCCGTCCCGTTGAGCAGTCCGAGGAGGATAAGGAGGCAGGAAAAGCTCCCGAATACGAGGATTACATCGAGATAGAAACGCTCAACAGCATGGTTCCCCTTTGGAAGAAAAGCAAGTCCGAGCTTAAAGAGGAGGACTACAAGCACTTCTACACCGAGAAGTTCTACGATTACAACGAGCCGCTGAAATATTCCCACGTTGTAAACGAGGGTATGCCGAGCTATAACGCTTTGCTCTATATACCGTCAAAAGCTCCCTATGACTTCTATTCAAAGGAGTTTGAAAAGGGCTTGCAGTTGTACTCCAACGGCGTGCTTATCATGGACAAGTGCGGCGATCTGCTCCCCGATTATTTCGGCTTTGTAAAGGGTCTTGTGGACAGCGAGGACTTGTCGCTTAACATTTCAAGAGAAATGCTCCAGCACGACAGACAGCTTAAAGTCATCGCAAAGAGCATTGAAAAAACTATCAGCAACGAGCTGAAAAAAATGCTCAAAAACGAGCGTGAAAAGTATGAGAGCTTCTGGAAAGAGTTCGGCATTCAGCTTAAATTCGGAGTTTACAGCGGCTATGGAATGAATAAGGACAAGCTTCAGGACTTACTGCTGTTCACATCATCTCAGGGCAAGCTTGTGACATTGGACGAATATGTAACGGCAATGCCTGAGGATCAGAAGTACATCTACTACGCAACGGGCGAAAGTGCCGCGCGTATCGAACAGCTCCCACAGACCGAGCTTATCAAGGACAAGGGCTACGAGATTCTTTACCTCACCGACAACGTTGACGAGTTCGCCGTTAAAATGCTCATGAACTATAAGGAAAAGGAGTTCAGAAACGTTTCCTCCGACGACCTCGGTATCGAGAATACCGAAAAGCAGGAGGAGGTAAAGGCTAAAGAGGAAGAAAACGCCGATATGCTCAAAGCAATGGCTGATTCCCTCGGCGATAAGGTCTCTAAGGTCGTTCTTTCTAAGCGTTTGAAGTCCCACCCCGTATGTATCACCAGCGAGGGCGAGATCACGCTCGAAATGGAGAAAGTCCTCAACTCCATGCCCGGCGATCAGAAAGTAAAGGCTCAGCGCGTTCTTGAAATAAATCCCGACCACGAAATTTTCGCAAAGCTGAAAGCTATCGGAAACGATTCGGAAAAACTGGGCAAATACGCTTCAATGCTCTACACTCAGGCTCTCCTTATCGAGGGAATGCCTATCGACAATCCCGTTGAGTTTTCAAATCTCGTTTGCGAGCTTATGTGAATGCGCCATACACAACTAAAGTAAACTAACATTGGGATTCCAAAGGGACGGTGTCCCTTTGGCGGAGTCCGGAGGCAGCGCCTCTGGTGGGGTGCGGGGCGAAGCCCTGCATAGCGTTTAAGCGCTCCGCAAAGGGTGAATTTCAAAACAGTCCTGTGGACTGTTTTGAAAGAGGGAACGCCCTGCAAGAGAGGGCGTTCCCTTATTAATAATATGATATTCCGTGCCTATATTATAACCTGATAAAGCTATGATCATTATTTCAATAAAGGATATACCTAAAAAAGAACAGCACTCCCATGCGCACAGGTTGCTCAGGGAATGCCTAAAACCTCTCGGCATCGCCTATTCCGAGGATATGCCGATAACTAAAAATAAGTACGGCAAGCCCTCCTTGACGGACTATCCCGAGGTTTTCTATAATCTTTCCCATGCCGACGGGATAACCGCCTGCATTGTTTCGGATACGGAATGCGGTATCGACTGCGAGCCGATACGTGAATACCGTTCGGGCGTTATGAAAAGAGCGTTCACCGATGCTGAACAGGAAACGATCATGGCAGCTCCCGAAAGCGACCGCAATATGCTGTTTTTTCGCTTGTGGACTCTTAAAGAAGCCTATATAAAGGCTGTCGGAATGGGGCTGTCTTTTCCCATGAGAGATATTGAGTTTTCCTTTGAAAACGGCGAAATTCTGTCAAATGCGGACGGGTACAGTTTCGTACAACACATTATTAAAAATAAATATATCGTTTCTATAGTAAGCCTACTTGAAAAGCAGACAAAAGGAACTGAATAAAAATTTTTCATAGCAAGGCGGAGGAGGCAAGCGTGCTGTCGCACGGTAACGACGACAACGCAGCTATGGAGAATTTTTATCAGTGAACTTGTTTGGTTTTCAAGTAGGGTTACTA
>JAGAQC010000011.1 GCA_017622925.1 Ruminococcus sp. | reverse complement strand
TTATGCTTGAAATTCAAAAATCCGTTGTCCCTATCCGACCTGTTGATGGTTCTACCCCTCGGTATGCAAATCCGAGAGACGCTAAATTCCATCATAATAAGAGGTCTAATTTGTGATGTTCTTAAGTTGTGGATAGTGTATCCGTAATAGTCATAGTCGTTCCGATCGTACAGCCTGCACCTGCATGAACGTCGGGCATTATGCGTATCTGCGAACCCTCGCTCATGGGCTGATTGCAAAGCTCGATTATCTGCGCAACAGCTCTTTCGTCGATCAGATCGGTGAATACCTTTGCCGAATTATATTTTCCGTTTAAAATTATCATGTGTTCGTCCTTTCTTGTCAAAAGCTCCTGCAAACTGCCAGATCATAACGCAAAAATGCACCTCCGCATAAACGCAGAAGTGCATTGATCGCAATATATGAGAAAATCGCTCAGATACAGCGGTATTGCAGGCAAGCTCCTTGCTTATGGCTTATAGTTATGTATTGGGTTGTCGGGTAAAAATGTTTGTTTGCGAACATGAAGCTCACCGTCCTTTCATGAGACCTCCTCGGGAATCGGGAAGTGCTGTATGACGCAGGATTTTTTGCGTTCGGCACAGTCAGGTTTCCGCAGGAATACTGTATGCATTGCAAGGAAAGCTGACAAAGGCGAACATAAAAAAGACAAGTCAGACAGTGCTTTCCGATTTTCGAGGAGGTCTATTAATATGTTTTGGATTATAACACATTTTTTCTCATTTGTCAAGCATTTTGAAAAAATTTTTTTGAATATCAAACGAAATTAATTTTTTAAGACCTTGAAATAAAGTTATGAATATGGTATAATTGATTGAACAAATAAAAAAGTCATCAGACCTCCTCGGAAACTGAAGTGATAAAGTGTTTTTAATATTTTTGATTATAGGCTTGTTTTTCTTATTTATTACATATGTGGCTGCTCCTATCGAGAGCAGAATTAAAGGTAAATTCGTCTCGGGAGTCCCCGGAATAGGCGGATCATTTATTGCTTGTGCGTTTTTAACAACACCGTATAAATGGCTTGCCGTTCTCGGTTTGGTTGACTGGAAAATACTATGGCTCTTTTTCAAGGTTATTCCCGACGCGATATTGTCCCAAAAAGAAATTAAAAATCGACCCTTTCCCCCGAAAATTAACAACGAGCCGATTATTATGCACACAAAATATAAGAAAAAATACGCCGAGATACTTGAACCCGATAAAAATAATGAACACGTTTCGCATGTACTTGATATATGTTACTACGCTGTCTCAAAATGCGATACAGAGTACGCCTTGCTAAGTCTGGACGTGAATTACAAAATACTGAAAAAAGAAATATTTCATACAATAGAAAAGTGCAAAGATTCGGTCGGAAAAAACGTCAAATGGATTTATATTCATCAAACATATTGACAATATTTCCAAAATGAAGTAAAATATAAATATATTGAAGTAAAATATAAGTATATTAATAATGAAAGAATGATATTTAATGAAAAAAATCGTTACCATTCAGGATATTTCCTGCTTCGGAAAATGCTCGCTTACCGTAGCTCTGCCCATAATTTCCGCTATGGGAATAGAAACTGCCGTTATCCCGACCGCTGTCCTCTCCACACATACCGGCGGTTTTACAGGATACACCTTTCACGATCTGTCTGACGACATTACCGACATCGCCAATCACTGGAAAGCCCTTGATCTGCGGTTTGAAGCCATTTACACAGGCTATCTCGGCTCTGCTTCACAGATGCGCATAGTCTCGGATTTTTTCGATAATTTCAAAACGCCTGATAATTTTATCGTGGTTGACCCTGTTCTTGGCGACCACGGCAGACTTTATGCAGGCTTTACTGATGAATTTGTTGCCAATATGCGCAAGCTCTGCGCTAAGGCTGACTACATCATGCCCAATATGACCGAAGCAAGCCTGCTGCTTGATTTCCCATATACTGAAAATTTCACCGAAACTTTTGTTAAGGATATTTTGAAACGACTTGCTGAACTCGGCTGCCGTACTCCGATACTGACAGGTGTACGCTTTGATGAGGAAAACGAGGGAGCTGCCGCTTACGATTCTAAAAAGGACGAATATTATTTTTCATTCGATAAGCATGTTGACCGCCGTTTGCACGGTACAGGAGATATTTTCGCAAGCGTTTTCACAGGCGCAGCGACTTTGGGAAAATCAGTTCAGCAGTCTCTCGATATGTCTGTCAGGTTTATTGCCGACTGCATCGAAGCTACTATGCCATGCGCCGATGAAATGTGGTACGGCAGTTGTTTTGAGCTGTGTCTCGGCAAACTTATACAGTACGCCAAACAATAATTTTAAGGCATACCCTAAAAAACTCTTTTGACCGATTACGTTCCCAATGTAAAAATCTGCTTATAGTTATATATATAAAATAATTGTTGATTTGTTTACTTATTGAAGCTGCGAATTTTTATTTCCCTATTGACTTTTTTGGAAATTTGTGATATAATTTTACTTGTGGTGTTCTAATGAAGTAAATTTTCTTTCATTTATCACTCTTGCCGCTGTGGCGGAATAGGCAGACGCAAGGGACTTAAAATCCGCTGTTCCGCTATTGTGGATTCGTTCGTTTATATTTGACGCAATCTTCGGTATTTTTCGTAAATACGTTGTTTTTGGCTCTTTCTTGTTAGATAAAATCCGTCAGTTTTTTTACCTTATCTAAC
>JAGAQC010000050.1 GCA_017622925.1 Ruminococcus sp. | reverse complement strand
CTTCTTTTTCAGTTTGCAAGAGTCGGTGTTTATGGCACAGAGGTCACACCCGTTCCCATTCCGAACACGGAAGTTAAGCTCTGTCGCGAAGACGATACTTGGCTGGCGACGGCCCGGGAAATTATTTCAATGCCGGCACAAATAGCAAGAACTCTCTTTAAAAATAAAGAGAGTTTTTTGTATTTTTGGAGGAAATGTGGATATATTTTATTTTCAGAAAAATGCTGTCATTGAACGAATTTCAGTTGACGATAAACTAAAAATATTTGTAGAAACAAATAATGAAAAACACTATGCTATTATTTTTAGTAATTATAGAGAAATTTATATCAGAAATAATATCTCTGCTGAAAGTTGGGAATCCGAAATAGGCGAAATAGAATTATTTCGTGAGGCTAAGTTTGAAAAATCTCAGGTTTACGCACACCTTGTAATTAGTAACCACTGGGACGACGAATTGATATTCAGTGCCTACGTTGGAAATTATGTTATAAAAGAAACATAATTTTAGTATACGAAAATGAAAAAAGAGACATCAGGACTTTTTTGAGAATTGCAGAAACAGTTGTATAAAAAATTTTTCTGTGGGGAATTTTTATGAGAATACTTACTATAGCCGACGAAGAAGTCGTTCACTTTGGGATTTTTACGACAAATCAAAGCTTGCGGATATTGATTTGATTTTGTCGGCAGGCGATTTGAAAGCTGAATACCTTGAATTTCTCGTTACGATGTCAAGAGCCGATGTGCTGTATGTCAACGGAAATCACGATAAAAAGATACCACAGGGTTGTATCAGTGTTGACGGCAGTCTGATCAACTATAAGGGACTGCGAATTTTAGGTTTTGGCGGTTCTATGAGATACAGTAATGGAAAAAATCAGTATACGGAAAGTGAAATGAAGCGCAGAATACGGCGGTGCAAGTTAAAGATAGCTTTTAACAGAGGCTTTGATATTCTTTTAACACATGCTCCTGCCGCCGACATTGGTGATATGGACGACTTGCCGCATAAGGGGTTTGAGTGCTTTAACGATTTGATAAGACGTTATAGTCCGAGATATTTTATTCATGGTCATGTGCATAAAAGTTATGGGAATTTTGTCCGTGAGCGGAGGGTTTGCTCAACTTCTGTTATAAACGCTTTTGAAAAATACATTATAGAGATATAAGTCTCCAAGGGGATAAGATCAAGCGATGTCTTTTGCCCTTGGAGACTTGTTATAGGTGAGTTTGTAGTTTCTGCTGAATATATGTGATTTTGTTTGTTTAATACAGAGAAATTTCTCTATTTTACAAAAAGGTTATTGACACGCGGAATAATGTATAGTATAATATGGTTAGAAAGAAGAATTTACCTTGCCATAATGCAGAAAGGAAAGGCGATTCCGATGAGCTTTTATGATTGACAAGACAATTAATTGAAAGGAGCTTTATAATGAAAGTATTTAAAAGGACTGTTGCTTGTGCGGTGACTGCAATGTTGACTGTTTTGGCTGTTGTCCCTGTAGGCGCTATAGCCGCTCAAACGCTTAACCCAGACGGAACTATCACGCTTAACGATCCTGATAATCCAAATTCAAAGATAACCATTCCTGACCCCAATGGAGACGGCAGAATATCTATTGCAGATTCGACTGCAATTCTCCAATTCTTAGGAGGTTTCAACTATAATACAGAGGAAGAAAGTACAAGAATGGATGTTACAAAGAACGGTGTTGTATCGGAAGCGGATTCGTACTTTATTATGTATCTTGACGCTTATGGTGCATTGAGATAGGGGGGATCATATGAAAACTGTTTTGCTTTCAAAATTCAGAGTTTCTTCAATTATTTTAGCGATAATTGTATTTGCTGTTTCTGTTTGTTCTTTTAATTCTATGCCTGCAAATAGTGCAAATACTGCGAAAGGATATACAAAATTCAATGCTGAAACAGGAGCTCAGATTGGAACATATTCACTAACAGTTCAATACGGTGAGCAGCCTGCGCCAAGAGATATTATTGGTTCTGATGACCGTTACATCGACTGGACCAAAAGTGGTGTAGTAAAAATATTCAGTGATGGGCATTATAGAGGAACCGGTTTTGTTGTAGGTAGACATGAGATTGCTACAGCTGCTCATGTTCTTACTTCATCAGACAATGGCGTCGTAAGTGGTATAAAAATATCTGAAATAAAACTGTTTAATGCAGATGGTTCTGTTGCAAAAAAAATTACTTGTCCAACAAATTCAGACGACGCAGAGATAGCAAAAAGGAAAATGGAATATCATATTCCTACACCTTTTCTTGTAAAAGGTAGAAATTTTAACTATGATTTTGCTGTAATTAAGATACCAGAAGATTTAAAAGATTATCAATGTTTTGATGTAGGATATCCAACAGATTCTTTTGTCAACTCCACTTCATCAATCGTTACTGTTACAGGTTTTCCGCAATTTGTGGGTGGTTTAAAAGTTAATGACGATAAGAAAGATTCTATGTATACTGGAGTAGGTCGTATTTTTCTGAATGGCTATGATACAAATATATTCATTCGTTACACAACTGATACTGCTCCCGGAAATAGCGGTAGTCCCATATATGTCACAGAAACTGTAAGAGGAGAAACATTCTATACAGTAATAGGAATTCATATTCAAGGTTCAGTTACTTTTAATAAAGGAATACGTTTTGATTCTGATATATTGAAATTCCTAAAAGGTAATCCACAGGTTCAAGAATGGGGGTAATAATATGAATACGAAAAAAATATTTTCTCTGATTCTTTCTTCAATGGTTGCAGCCCTTTCTGTTTCCTCAATGGTTTCTAATGCCTTTGTAGATAATACAGCAGATAAAAACAGTTCTAAATACCTTGAATATACTTCCGATAAACTTAAACTTGACGAAAAATATATTCCCGTATACGAGAAGTGGGCTAAGGGTAATTATTTTTACAATTGTGAATACTTTATCGCACAAGACGGAAAGGAGCTTTTGCTTGCTAATACATTTCCTGACGCTTTCACGTTCAATATAAACATATCGGAAGATGAAAGCTATGACGTCAAAAAAATCACAGAAGAAGTCGGCAGCAAAATTAAAGGTGACTTAGGGGTTGAAGTTAGATTTACCAATGACGGCAAGATGTGTCAGCTTGAAGGCATTGAAAAATATTCCGCAAAATACATCGCTTCTTATCTGAAAAAAGACAGCAGATTCAGCAGATTCCATTATTCTGCAAGTCATATTTCCTTTATGCACATTTTGACGGCTACATTTTTGGAATATGACAGAAATGAAGCGGATGAAATTTCTGTGTATGTTAAGGAACACTACGATAATGCAGAAGTTGATCTTATTGATGCAAGCATAGTCGCCGGAGGCAAGAATATGCCGTATGTTAAACTGTCGGATAATGCTTCAGTAACAGATTATCTTGACATTGCTCTGGACATTTACAATGATTTAGGTTATATGCCTTATGGAGAATCTCCTGAGTTTGTTGATACGGAAAGTTCTGTTAATATTGATGTGGAAAACTATGTTGACGGCGACGCCAACTGCGACGGCGAATACACGATAGCCGATTCAACAGCGATACTTCAAGCGTTGGGAAATCCCGATAAATACGGCTTGTCCTTGCAGGGCGAGTTTAACGCCGACATCTGCAACGTAGGCGACGGAGTTACTCCGTCAGACGCTCTGGAAGTTCAGAAGGCTATGGCTTCAAAGGGCTAAAAATAATTTCTCCCCGAGTTTTCGGGGAGATTTTTTTGAAAAATTTACAATTAATAAAACGAGGGACGAAACATATAATACTTTTGCGGAAGAAATTCCGCAGCTCCAAAAAAGGAGTGACAGTATATGAAATTAACAGCATCGGCTATTGCATTGACGACTGCCGCTGTAATGCCCGTAACTGCCGTATATGCGGCGGACAACAGGGCGATCGGCTACGGTCAGGGAATGGCTTCGGACAGTCTGAACCGTCCTATCGGTGCAATAGAGTTCAACGACCGATACGGCGGTGTTGATGCCTACGCTTTATCGGGCGACGAAAGCAGGATCGTCATAACCTTTGACCAAGGCTATGAAAACGGCTATACCGAAAAGATCCTTGACACTTTAAAAGAAAAAAACGTCAGCGCGATCTTCTTTCTCACAGGCGATTACGCTAAAAAAGAAGAATCGCTTGTTAAGCGGATGATCGCCGAGGGTCATACTCTCGGAAATCATGGTATGACTCATGCAAGTCTACCCTCTCTTTCTCACGATGAGGCGGTAGAGGAGATAATGAGCCTTCACGAATACGTGCTTAATAATTACGGTTATGAAATGCAGTATTTCCGCTTTCCCTGCGGAGAGTATTCGGAGGAAACTCTCGAAACGGTGCAGCAGTGCGGCTATAAGACCCTGTTCTGGAGCTATGCTTATGTGGACTGGAAAACCGATAGTCAGCCTGTTCCTGCGGAGGGATTGAAAAAACTTTCGGATTCCGCACACCCCGGAGAAATCCTCCTCCTTCACTCCGTTTCGGCTACAAATGCCGAAATATTGGGAAACGTTATTGACAGCTTCAGGGCAAAAGGATTTAACGTATAATTTTTAGCCGCTTAGATCAGCTAAAAAACAGCCTCCGCCGAATTTTTGGCGGAGGTTTGTTTTTGAGTTTTTATGTGAAATCCAAAAGAGTTTCAATAACCGCATAAATTCTTTGTTTGTCCTTTGGCGGCAGACTTCCTATTTTATCGAGAAGCTGTGAATGGGCTATCTCGCAGTCTGCGGATAATACGTCGCATAAAAGCATATCGGCGGTTACATTAAGTGCATTTGCAATATTTATCAAAGTTGTAAGCGAGGGGATTTTATCCGCTCTTTCAAGCATTCCTATATAATTAGGAGAGAGATTTGTCAGCTCGGCTAATTTTTCTTGTTTCATGTTAATTTCAAGCCGATATTTTCGTATATTTTTGCCTATCGTTTTCATGTTCATTGTATCACCTACCGACAGTTATCATTCATAACTATCAGTATATACGAAAACGGCATAAAAATACACAAACTATACGGAATATAAAATCACTTGCAGTTATTAATTTTCAAGGGAATAATCATAATAGCTCATACCCAGCGCACCGCTGTACTCGTAAACGGTTACGGTATCGCCGACTTCGAGTTCTCTGTAGTCATCGGAGCTGACCTCCACGGATACGGTATCTTCCGAGCCGTTCCAATCCTTAACATATATTGTATGGTGGCTGACTTTGCCCGATGTGTAATATTTATTTTCAATGACGGCAGTATATTTTTTCGGTTCGGAGAAGTCAAAGTCCTTATTTACTGCGCAGAATCCCGAGAACGCAAACGCCGCCACTCCAAGAATAAAGACTATCACATCAGCTTTGGAGTTTTGCCATGAGCCGAATAAGAGAAAAAGCGAAGTCGCGCCAATCGTAAATATCACGATAAACGTCCATAACGTGCTGTTTGTGAAGATATTATCCATTTGAAGCAGCAGCATTATTCCCGAGGTAATAATAGTTATATCTCCTGCGGCGCTGAGACCGTTTTCAGGAGTTTCAAGGGGTCTTATGCCCGTATCCTTGTCAAATATCAGATGAATAAACGCGACAATTTCGCAGATCAGCCATACTGCCGCCAATATGGTCGGTAAGAGAGGATAAAACAGGAGCGAAAAATATGACAAGGTCTTGCAAAGCTCTACAGCTCGGCATTGACCTTTATTTTTACGCTTTAATTCCTCGGAGAATGGGAATTTATCGGGCAGACGACTGAAAACAGTCGTTCTGATGCCGCTGTTGTCACAGCATATTATTCCGCATGAGAACAGTATTATAAGATATATGATAAAGCTGTTGCTGCCGCGTTTTATTTCGGCAGCAGCGGTAAATACACCGATCGCGACAATTACGGCTATAAGAAAAAAACATTTCCAAAAGCGTCTGCGTGAGTTTATGTCTGTTAAACGCTGTCTTTCATTACGCTGTTCACGGAGCCGTTTTCTGCGCTCGCGTTCAGCCTCGGTCAGAGGCTTTTTCATTTTATATTTTTTGCTTCTTTTGCTCATTATTTTAATTTTTCTTTTTAAATGAAAGGTATATAATAAACCCAACGTCTGCCACAATAGCTATCAGATCGAGGGCGTACAGCAGATTGATAGTTTTTATTATAGGCTCGCTTTTGATGAAACGAAGCTGAGTAGAGTCCATGTATTCGGCAAGCACTTCCAACTCGCTGTTATTTTTGTATGCGATCTTGATAACGTCCCCGACCTTTTCGCCTTTATCCCTCAAAACGGTGGTTTTAGCCGTAAGCTCGTCATTAAGCCGAACCTCAACGATCCATTCCCGTGTTTCGGGGAAAAAATTTATTTCTGTGCCGAGGTCGGGACTGTAAGCTTCAATTATTTTTGCGTCAGTCACCGTAAAATTTTCGGGATTTTCTGCGTACTCATAATATGTTTCGTTCAGGTCTTCGGTAATTGCCTTTTCATCTTTTGCGTATGCTTTAAGAAACGCAAAGAAACCCGCTAATATTGCAATGGCTGCCAATGCAATGAGCAGTTTATGTTTTTTCATAATTTTCCCCTTTTATTATCACTTTCTACAACTTAGAGGTATATTGTTTCTCTGCATTTCTTGTCAGAGAGGTAACTTATTTGAGCCTATATCGTAAATTATCCTGCATAAAGCCATAAAAATATGGATTCAGATTTATATGGCAGGCTTTATGCAGGATAATTTGCGACAACAGAGATTCCAAAGGGGTCACCCCTTTGGCAGGGGGTGTGGGGTGACTCCCTACAGTGTAGGGAGATGTCACGAAGTGACAGAGGGTACGGGGCGGTTAGCCAGCGTCCCCCACTAAAGTTGTAGGCGGTGCTTT
>JAGAQC010000049.1 GCA_017622925.1 Ruminococcus sp. | reverse complement strand
GTGGGAATCATGGAGACAAACAGCATCATATTAATTTGAGGATTTCCACAGTCCAATTCACGACAACAGAGATTCCAAAGGGGTCACCCCTTTGGCAGGGGGTGCAGGGGGACAGAGTCCCCCTGCTTAAGTTGTGGATAGTGGTATAAAAACAGCGGACTTAAAAATTCAAGTCCGCTGTTATTTTCTTGTGGCAGAAAGCCGTCCGCTTATTTGCTTATCTCGGGAAGTTTGGTTAACACCTTAGCGTCAACTTTCTGAATTGCAAGCGCGTCTGATGGCAGAACGCCGTCACCGGGGTCGCAGCAGTCTGCGTTTACCGCGCCCTGTGCGGAAAGTCCGTATTTATCGGGATTTCCGAGAGCCTGCAAGATAGCTGTGGAGTCTGCAATAGTTACCTTTCCGTCGCAGTTTGCGTCGCCGAGGAGCGTTACCTTAACATTGGGGTCTGTAGCAGGAGGAGCGGTAGGCTTTTCGGGATCGGTAGGCTTGGGGGGATCGGTAGGATCGGTAGGCTTGGGATTATCGCCGTCGGAAAGCTTTCCGCATACGATTCCTGCGCCGACAGTTGACATGAATACAGTTCCGAACTCATTCATATCGCCAACGAGGAAGTTTCCGTTTCCTGTGCCGCCGAAAAGCTTGTCGGTATTGATGCAGTCCCAAGATTTACCGCCGTCTGTTGAGCGATAGATACCCTCGGGGTCGCTCTCGGCAGGTCTGCCGTACATAAACAGGGTATTAACGCCGCCCTCTTTCTCGGGCGCACCGTATCCGATGGTCTTGCAGTAGAACACGTTGTCGAGCTTTTCAATGGTCTTACCCTTGTCGGTTATGGTGTAAAGACCGTTCCAGCCTACAGCCATAGCGACTTTATCCTCTGCGATATAAGCAAGGTCGCCTGTATGGTCGCACATATCGTACTTGCTTACGGCAGTTTCCTTGAAAGTTGCGCCGTAGTCGGTGCTTATATAGAATGAATAGTGTGATTCCTCAAAAGTAGGTTCTGTCTTTCCGGGAGTTGATGCCCAGTAGTCGTTGTGCTTGATGCCTGAACCGTATACGATCGCAGGGTTGTTGAAGTCAACGAGAGGATATGTTGTTTTTGAGCCGTCAAGACCCTCGCTCTTATTCCATGTTTTGCCGAAGTCGTCCGTATAGGTAAGCTGACCGTTGTCGCTGCTTGCCTTTATAAATCTGTAGGAACCGTCTTCAAGTTCGGTTATAGCCATTTTTCCGCCGCCGTTAGGAACATTGAGGTCGGTCCATGTTTTGCCGCCGTCAAGAGAATAGAGACCCTTTGCTTCATGTTCGCTTACACGAGCCATGACCTTGGTGTTAGACGGACAGTAAGCGATAGCGGACGTAGAACCGATATTCGGCTGATACTGCTGCGGAATTTCGTTTATGTTGGTGTGGATAAATCCATCGTAGTCACCGATAGCCGAGAAGTTTTCGCCGCCGGGAACGCTTACGAAGTCAAGCGCAACGACTTCTTCAACGCCGTCGGGCTGGAAGTAGAACTGAACGCCCATTTCGTCCCATACGTTATCGCAGGCGAATACGCCGTTTCCTGAGGGCATAAGTATCCTGTCGGGATTTCTTGGGTCGAGGAGGATACCGCTTCCCCAGTGACACGCCTTGCCGTATATCCAATCGTAGCCGCCTGTGGACATCGGCAGGGATACGAACTCTTTATAGGGGTCGCCCTGACCGTAAATAGTCTCGCCCTGACCGGGAGTAATATCCTGCCATGTTTCGCCGCCGTCTGTTGAACGGAAGAAATGGTCGCCCCATGTGATGCTTGTTTCAGTCCATTCCTTTTCGTACCACTGATCCGAAAATACGCCGCAGGTTCTTGCGACCATTTTATTGGGGTCGTTTTTGTCTACCTCGATCATGCCGACCGCATTATCGGTCACGGAAAGCTTCTTGACCTCTCCGCTTGCGATATTGTACTTGTACGCGCCGCCGGCAGTTCCCGAAAATGCAAGACCGGCGATATATGTGAAGAACAGGTTTCCATGACCGTCGTTCGTGATAGAGCAGGGGTAATTTTCGGTAGGCAGGTCTTCGCTGAGGACTGTAAACTTATCGTCCTTAACGTTTGCTACGTGGATATTTGCCTGACCCGTAACGGAAGTTCCGACATATACCTTGCCGCCCTCGATATGGATAGAAGCGATACCGTTCTGCTGATTGTATTCCTTAGACGGCTCAGTACCTCTTACCATGTGATCTGTCCACATGGGGTATTTAAGCTCTCCCGAGAAAAGACCGAGGTCATCGTAGCCGATAACGGGATCCCAAGTTTTTCCGCCGTCGGTGGACTTTATAAGAGCCGAGCTGCCTGCGGTAACGTCGCCGCCTGCGTAGATAGTATCGGGATCATCGGGGTCTACAGCGATAGGCTCGATACATTCGCGTCCGTCGCCGTTTCCGTGAACCTGAATAAGATCGGTAACGTCCGACTGCGTAAAGGTTTTTCCGCCGTCCGTAGTCTTGAAGATGACCGTTCTTGCGCCCGAGAAATATGCGCAGCCGCAAAGGAAGTATGCGGTGTTGTCGTCTGTCGGGTCGATAGCGATGCCCTTAACACCGAGCAGACCTCTGTCCGCCTCGTTGATAAAGGCGAAGAGCTGTTCCCACTCGCTTGTTTCGTAATTCCACTTGTACGCGCCGCCTACGTCGGTACGCAGGTACATTTCCTTCTGACCCGTAACGATTCCCGAAACGAAACCTGCACCGCCTATTTTTACAGCGTCCCATTCCATGTCGGCTGTAAGGTCGGCAGCCGACGCCTGATTGGCAGAAATGATATTGCCCGGTGCTATACAGGCAATACCGAGACAGAACGCCAACGCGCCTGCTGCCGATTTTTTGAGAGTTATCATCTTTTTTTCCTCCTGTTGGATTTATTATATCAAACAACGCCATACTGCCTAAGTATGATATTGTCTTATATGCGATAGTCAAAGCAAAAGAAATTGATTACATGAGTTGATTTATCCAAAAAAATTTAATATTTGATTAAATAAAATGTTTATTTTTCTTCAAGTATATTTTAACATTTTTTTAACGTCTTGTCAATGGATTTTTTGCAAAATAAGTGGACAATTTATAGAAATTTGTATTAAATGATTAAAAAATAAAAATATATTAGCAGCTATTGACTTTTGTTGATTTTTGTTCTACAATAATAGTAGAAGATATTTCAACCAAGGTTAAAAAGGGAGGGGACGTTTTATGACAAAGCTTATAAACGGCTATAAGAAAAGCTGTAAAATGGCAAGAGAACGTATAGGGGAGCTGCTTGTCCAAAGGCGGACGCTGAGGTCGCAAGGGAAAAGCGATATGATACAGGAGCTTGACCTTGACCGCCGAATACGACTGCTTTATACCGAATACACAGATATGAGGGAGATAATAGTTCACCTCACTATGCTTTCAAAAGCTTTGCAAAACTTAAAAACTTAAAGCTAACTAATATTGGGATTCCAAAGGGACGGTGTCCCTTTGGCGGAGTCCAGAGGCAGCGCCTCTGGTGGGGTGTGGGGCAACGCCCCGCAAAGCGTTAAGCGCTCCGCAAAGGGTGAATTTTCAAACAGTCCAAAGGAATGTTTGAAAAGAGGGAACGCCCTGCAAGAGAGGGCGTTCCCTTAGAAATGACAAGGCATGCCGTATTCCTGCGAAAGAGACAGAATTTTTTAAGTGAATAATGATCGGAAAAGGGAGGGGATAGATTGGCGAGACGAAATAGCTACAGAGACACAAGCACGGGAGCAGCCGATGACAGCATACGCAGTCTTTTGGGGGAAAGCTTGGACGGCAGCAGACTGCGGAGTATATTATTAAATGTTATAAAGAATGAGCTGACAGCGAGACAAACCGAAATAATTATGCTATACTATTTTAAGGAGCTTGACGTAACGGAAATAGCCGAACGGTGCGGAGTAACACCGCAGGCAGTCTCGGCAGTCATGGCAAGAGCGAGAAAAAGGATTTACAGATTTATGAAATATTACATAAGAGGGGGAATATCATGAATGCGCCTGTTTATAATTTTCTGCGATATTACGGAAATTCGGGCATTTTAAGAGGTCATATGCCGGGGCATAAGGGAATGCCGCCCTTTGAGCGAATGACGGACGAGCTTGGAAGCGTGTACAAGTACGATATTACCGAAATAAGCGGCGCGGACAGCCTTTTCGAGGCGGAGGGCATAATTCTCGAAAGCGAAAGGAATACCGCCCGTCTTTACGGTTCGGGAGCGGCGGTGTTTTCGGCAGGAGGTTCGACTAACTGCATTCAGGCTATGCTCGGAGCTATGAAGCTTGAAAAACGCCGAATTATCGCCGTCCGCAACGTCCACCGAGCCTTTCTCAACGCCTGCGCCCTCCTTGACCTTGACGTTGAGTGGATAATGCCCGACTACACAAGCGGCATTTTATCGGGAACTCTCGATATTTGCGCAGTTGAAGCCGTTCTTGCCGAAACGCCGAACGCCTGTCTGTATGTGACTTCTCCCGACTATACGGGCAGACTTGCCGATATATCGGCTCTTTCGGAGGTATGCCGCAGATACGGCGCGCTTCTTTTAGTTGACAACGCTCACGGTGCGCATCTTCATTTTTTCCCGAAAAGTCTGCACCCTATCGCTCTCGGAGCGGACATGTGCTGCGATTCCGCGCATAAAATGCTGCCTGCGCTTACAGGGGCGGCGGTCCTCCATATGGCGGACGAAAAATACAGACCCGTCGTTAAGCAGACCATGAGCATGTTTGCGTCTACAAGTCCGTCCTATCTTGTCATGATGTCTCTCGACCTGTGCAATGTGTACATAGAAGAACGCATAAGACGCGATATAGACGTGAATTTGCGATATATCCACGATCTGCGCCTGAGCCTTTCCGACCGCCTTGTTTTCGCCGAGGGAGAACCGTTCCATATTACCGTAAAAGCGGCTGAAAGCGGTTACAACGGCAACGAGCTTGCCGAACTCCTGCGGAAAAACGGCGCGGAGTGCGAATACTCGGACATTGATACGCTGGTACTACTTATGTCGCCTGTCAGCAGGGCGGAGGACTTTTCAAGGCTCGGTGAAAAGCTGAAAAACGTCCTCGATACAGCGGAAAGAAAAGACCGCCGACCTGTAAATATTCCCCCGATACTTCCGAAAAGGGCTATGAGCGTAAGGGACGCCGCATTTGCTCCGTTCGAGGAGATACCCGTGGAAAACGCAGAGGGGAGAATATGCGCTTCGGTGAAAGTCCCCTGTCCGCCTGCCGTCCCGATAGCAGCAAGCGGAGAAATAATTGACGAAAACTGCATAAATATTTTCAAAAGCTATGGCATTTCAAGCGTAAATGTGGTAAAATAAAATAAGTACATGTTTTAAGCTCATAACGAGGTAAAATTTATGAAGAAAATTTACGGAAATCAATACCTGCTGGGTACTCTCAATAATATGCGTGAAAGCGGACGGAGCGCCCAATCCGTGATATTCTACGGCGAAAAGGGCAGCGGAAAAAAGCTTATGGCGGACTATTACACCTCGCAGCTCCTTTGCGAAGCTCCCGTACACGGCGCGCCCTGCGGAAAATGCGCGGCGTGCAGAAACGTGGCGGCAGGCTTTCACCCCGATGTGACCTACGTGCCGACCGAGGGCAAGCTTGAAGGCTATTCCGTTCGCATTGCGCGCGCGGTAAACAGCGATGCAAGCATAAAACCGAACAATAATACGGCGAGGAAGGTCTATATTTTCCGTGACTGCCGAAACATGAATACGCAGGCTCAGAACGCCCTTTTGAAGCTTATCGAAGAACCGCCCTCCTACGCTTACTTTATTTTCACGGCGGAATCCAAGACCGAATTTCTGCCGACTATTATTTCGAGATGCGTGTGTTTCGGAGTGTCCGTCTGCACCGAGGAGGAGGCTGAGACTTCTCTGCTTGAAAACGGATTCAGTCAGGAGGAGGTCGCAGGGGCGGTAAGCTGTTTTCACGGAAATATAGGCAGATGCACCGATTATATAGTCAATGAGAAGCTTCGCGGACAGGTGGATTTGACAAAACGCATTGCAAATAGTATAATAAGAAAGGACGAGTACGGACTTAATGCGGCGTTTTTTGCCGTCGGAAGCGGACGGGGCGATATTCGCGAGGTCTTGACCATGATAGACAAGCTGATGCGTGATGCGGCTGTACTCGGACGTGACCGTAAAGCTAAGACTATCGGCTGTTTCAGAGATGCGGCGGAGCAGCTTTCGGGCATGATAACAGTATATCAGGCGATGAATATACATGACGTCATAGAACGTGCATGGCGAGCAGTTGAAGCGAACGTCAGCGCACCTCTTGTTATGGCAGGTATATGCGCCGAAATAATGGAAATAATCGGATAATTATATTCGCCGCTATTGCAAAACCTCCAAAGGAAGCTGAACAGAAAATTTGTAATAGCATTGTCAACAACTTAAGCAAACTAATATCGGGATTCCAAAGGGACGGTGTCCCTTTGGCGGAGTCCAGAGGCAGCGCCTCTGGTGGGGTGCGGGGCGAAGCCCTGCATAGCGTTTAAGCGCTCCGCAAAGGGTGAATTTCAAAACAGTCCATTGGACTGTTTTGAAAGAGGTGACTCCCCACGGGTGGGGAGATGCCCGAAGGGCAGAGGGGACGGCACGAAGTGCGCCCTGCAAGAGAGGGCGTTCCCTCATAAAGAACATGATACGCTGTGACCTTAATAAAGAAAAAGAAATTTTTAAGCTATAAAGAGTGTTTATAAAAGCGGTGAGTATATATTCGGCAAATTTACGCAAGGAGAGGAAAATGAAAGAGATCGTAGGAATACGCTTTAAAAAGGCTGGTAAGATATATTATTTTTCACCGGGGAGCATTAAGCTCGATACGGGCGACCATGCCATAGTGGAAACTGTACGGGGCATCGAGTGCGGAGAGGTAGTCCTCGGCAACCGTGAGCTTGACGACAGCGCAGTTACAGCTCCGCTGAAACCGATAATCCGAAAGGCGGACGAAAGCGACCTTAAAACAGTCGAAAAAAATAAAATACGGGAGCGTGAAGCGTTCCGTATCTGTCAGGAAAAAATTGAGGCGCGAAAGCTGAAAATGAACCTTGTGGACGTTGAATGCACGTTCGACAACAATAAGCTGCTTTTCTATTTCACGGCTGAGAACCGCATAGATTTCCGTGAGCTTGTCAAGGATCTTGCGGCGATATTCCGCACACGTATAGAACTCAGGCAGATAGGCGTGCGTGACGAGGCTAAAATACTCGGCGGACTCGGTATCTGCGGACGTGAATTTTGTTGTAAGGCTCATATGGGCGACTTCAACCCGGTTTCCATAAAAATGGCTAAGGAACAGGGACTTTCCCTTAATCCGACAAAAATTTCGGGTACGTGCGGACGGCTCATGTGCTGTCTTAAAAACGAGCAGGCGGCGTATGAGTCGCTGCTGAAAATAACTCCGAAGATAGGCGCGCTGGTAGTGACCCCCGACGGCGATAAGGGAAAGGTAGTGGACGCTAACCTTATAACGGGAAAGCTCCGTGTAAAGACCGAAAAATCGGAAGTTCCCATCACGCTCGACCGCGGAGATGTCAAGCTTTTAAAGGACGCCGAGATAAAGCTGAACAAAGACGAGCTTCGCGCGCTGAAAAATCTTGAGGACAAATAATGCAGAAAATAAATTACGGCAGACTTCTGGACGAAAAGCTTGCCGAGCTGAAAAAATCGGGGGAAAAGCCGAAACTGCTGCTTCATGCCTGCTGTGCGCCTTGCAGCAGCCATACGCTGCTTTATCTGTACGAATATTTTGAGATAACCGTTTATTTCTGCAACCCGAATATCGCTCCCGAGGAGGAATACGAGTTCCGCAAAAGCGAGCTTAAACGGCTTATTTCGGAGCTTGGACTTTCGGTAAGGGTGATAGACGAGGACTACGATCCGCAGCCCTTTTACGACCTTGCACGAGGTTTGGAGGAACTTCCCGAACGCGGCGAACGATGCCGCAGGTGCATAGAGTACCGACTGCGGCGGTCGGGGGAGCTTGCAAAAAAGCTGGATATGGATCTTTTTACCACTACTTTGACGATAAGTCCGCACAAGGACTGCGAGTACATAAACGAATGCGGCGGCAGACTTTCCGAGGAGGTCGGAGTTCCTTACCTTTTTTCGGACTTTAAAAAGCATGACGGCTATAAGCATTCGATAGAATTATCACGGAAATATAATTTATACCGACAGAATTACTGCGGCTGTATTTTCAGCAGGAGGGCGAGTGAAAATGGCTAAAGAAGCGAAAACGAACGCAATGCGTTTTCTGGAAAAATGCGGTATCGGCTACACTGTGCAGACCTACGAATGCGCTGAATTTATTGACGGCGTACATACCGCCGAAAAGCTCGGTCAGCCATTGGAGGAGACTTTCAAGACCCTTGTTGCCCACGGGAAATCGGGAGCTTATTACTGCTTTCAGCTTCCCGTAGCGGAGGAGCTTGACCTTAAAAAAGCCGCCATGAGCGTGAACGAAAAATCCGTTGAGCTTATACCCGTAAAGGACATTACCAAAGTCACAGGATATGTTCGGGGCGGCTGTACGCCTATAGGAATGAAAAAACAGTTTATGACCGTCGTACACAGTTCCGCTGAAAATATGGAGCTTTTCTACATAAGCGGCGGACGTATCGGCACGCAGATAAGACTTTCTCCCACGCAGCTTGTCAAGGCGATAAACGGAAAATTCAGCGATATAGTTTCAAATTAAGCAGGGGGACTCCGTCCCCCTGCACCCCCTGCCAAAGGGGTGACCCCTTTGGAATCTCTGCTGTCGTGAATTAGACTGTGTAAATCCCAAAATCTGCAATATACTGTTAGTCTCCATGATTTACACAGTCCAATTCACGAGAACGGACACCAAGAGTTACCTCTCTGACAGAAAATACAGGAAACAGAATCCTTTTAATTTGTAAATATAACAGCGGACTTCAGGTTCGCTGTTTTTTTATCGCTATCAACAACTTAGTGGATATTGTTTCCTGCATCTTTTGTCAAAAGGTAACTCTTGAACCCTATATCGTAAATTTTCCTGCATAAAGCCATAAAAATACGGATTCTGATGTATACGGCGGCTTTATGCAGGAAAATTTACGACAACAGAGATTCCAAAGGGGTCACCCCTTTGGCAGGGGGCGTGGGGTGACGGCGTCCCCCACTAAAGTTGTAGAAAGTGTTTTTTAATTCACCGAAATCGGCGGTATACCATATAATATGACGAGGCGGCGATTATCAGTATAACGGATAAAGGAGCATTATATGGATAAAAGAAAAAAGGTACTTATAGCAGGCGGCGATATGCGGCAGATATACTGCGGCGAAAGGCTTTGCAGGGAGTACGACATATACACGATAGGCATAGACAGGGAGCATTTTTCCGACAAGCTGAATCTGCCCGAAGCCGACGAGACTATGGCTGGCGTATTCGATTGCGCGGTACTTCCCGTAACTCCGCCCGACGAATCGGGAAATATATTTACGCCGCTGTTTTCGGGAACTCTCAACGCTGCTTATGTGAAAAAGCTGCTGAAAAGCGACGCTGTTGTTTTTACGGGAATAAGCAGCCGCAGAACAGCCGATTTTTTCCCGAATCATCTTATATTTTCATATATGGACAGGGAGGAGCTTGCGGTCAAAAACGCCGTTCCGACAGCGGAGGGAGCAGTTATGCTTGCTTTGGAGGAGCTGCCCGTAACACTGAACGGTCTGCCCGTCCTTATTGCAGGAGCAGGCAGGATAGGAACGTCCCTTGCGATAATATTAAAGGGCTTCGGGGCGGATATAACCATAGCTGTCCATAATTCAAAGGGAGCGGCAAAGGCTGGACTTCTTGGCGTAAGATCGGTGTATACCGAAAAGATTGACGGAAATTACGGGCTTGTTTTCAACACAGTTCCGAGCGTTATTTTCACGGAGGACGTGTTGGAGAAGTTTCCCGAGAATACGCTGTTTATCGACCTTGCGTCACGTCCGGGCGGCTTTGATCTCAAGTCGGCGGAAAAAACGGGACGGCGTGTTATATGGGCGTTGGGAGTTCCCGGAAAAAACGCCCCTAAAACCGCAGGAACAGCGGTTGCCGAGACAATTATCGAAATGACAGAAAGTGCGATCTATTAACCACTGTTTACAATTTAAGAGGATTTTGTTTTCTGTATTTTCTGTCAGAGAGGTAACTCTTGGTGTCCATTCTCGTGAATTGGACTGTGGTAATCATGGAGACTAACAGCATCGAACTAATACGAGGATCACCACAGTCCAATTCACGACAGCAGAGATTCCAAAGGGGTCACCCCTTTGGCAGGGGGTGTGGGGTGACTCCCTACAGTGTAGGGAGATGTCACGAAGTGACAGAGGGTACGGGGCGGTTAGCCAGCGTCCCCCACTTAAGTTGTGGATAGTGATCTACTAACGGAGGATGTGATTTTTTATGACCGATGATTTAAAGGGCGTGAGGATAGGTTTTGCGATGACAGGCTCTTTTTGTACTTTTGAGAGATGTTTCAGACAGGCGGAGGAGCTTGTTAAGCGAGGCGCGGAGCTTATCCCGATAATGTCCGAAAACGCTTCGGGAATTTCAACACGTTTTGGCAGCGGCGTTGAAAACTCCGAGCGTTTGAAAAACATATGCGGCAGAGAGGTTATTTCAACAATAAACGATGCCGAGCCGATAGGACCTAAGTCCATGACGGATATAATGGTGATCGCGCCGTGTACGTCCAATACGGCGGCGAAGCTTGCCAACGGCATAACCGATACGGCGGTGACTATGGCTGTAAAGTCGCATCTGCGGAGCGGAAAGCCCGTAGTGCTTGCCATAGCCTCGAACGATTCGCTTCTTGGTTCTGCGAAAAATATCGGAGAGCTTTTCAACAGGAAGAATTACTATTTTGTGCCTATGTTGCAGGACGACATAAATAAAAAGCCGGCATCGCTGGTATCTCGTTTCGAGCTTATCCCCGAGGCGATAATTGCGGCGTTCAACGGTATCCAGCTCAGACCGATAATATATAATTAAAAAAAAATCCCGTCAGAGCCGCTGCTCCGACGGGATTTATTGTAATTAAGAGTTCAGAGAATTTTTATTATTTTTTTAAAGGAAGATCGCTTACGGCGAGAAGCTTAGCGTCTATCATCTGTATAGTCAGCGCATCTTCTGTAGTAACGCCTGATTGTCCGTCAATATCGGCATTTTTGAGACCCTGCTCGGAAAGTCCGTATTTGTCCTCGTTTCCGAGATGCTGAAGAATAGCGGTCGAATCGGCTATAGTTACCTGACCGTCGCAGTTTGCGTCGCCGTAAACTACATCGCCCGCAGGCTCGGTAGGAACGGGGTCGGTAGGTGTAGGCTCGGTGGGAGTGGGTTCTGTAGGCTCAACGATAAGCCATGTAAATTCATAGCCTGTCATTTCAGCGTTTTTATCATCGCACCACCACATCTGCGCTTCTGCATTTTCTACGCCTGCCGGAATCTTGTCAATATTGAGAGATGTGGAGAATTTGCCGTCAGCGCCTATCTTGCCTTCCCATTCGATAGCCTCCCAGTCAGCGCCGTTCATGTAGCCGAGACAGCCGTTGATAACAGAACCTGCCTTGCCCTCGAAGTTCAGTATGATAATATTGTCGCCGTCTTTCTTGGTAGTAAGGTCAACGGGGTATTTCTTTGTTTCGTCAACGGGGGGATCAACTATCTCGCCTTGTGCAGCGCCGATAACAGCCATAGCCGTTACTGTTGTTGTGCTGTTTGTACGGGCGAAGATATGCTCGATAGAATCGACCTTATCAGCTCCCCATGCAGCCGCAACGTGTTCGGAGGAGTAGTATGCAATGCCCTTTTCCTCGTCAATGTCATAGGGCTTTATCTCAGTCCAGTTCTTCCATTCGCCGTTGCATACTGCGATAACGGGAGCGTCACCTGTAAACTGTACGGCGATCTCTCCGTCTTTCATATCAGCCCATGTAATGTTCAGACCGGGAGTGCAGTTGCCGTTTTCAACGGAAGCGTCAAGGTCGCAGGGAGTATCGAGCAGTTGTTTGCCCTTGGTAATGTCGTCATGTGTGATAACGGGGGACTTTCTCTCGCTGCCCCACTCGATAGAATCGTCATTCAGGACCTTGAACATTGTATCAACAACGATCTCGGAGGGTTCATACCATGTGCAGGTGTTTCTGTTGAGGTAGCCGTGAGCTTCTCCGCCGCCGTTTGCCTCTACATTGTTATCCCAAAGAACGCAGGGGATTCCGTAAGCCTTTGTAGTGGAGATATAAGTCTCAGCCCATTCTGTACGAGCCTCGGGGTTATCGAAGTTCGATGCGCTGAACTCGCCGAGAACAACGGGAATATCCTTATCGCTGAAGGTTTTTCTTATTCCGTCCAGTATATTGATAAGCTCGGTCTTGTTTGCGTCCGTAAATGTCGAATGGTCCTTAACTTTAGCGTCCATTGTGAAGCTGTAGGGTGAATAAGCGTGAACGGAAGCGGCAACGTAATCGTCGTCGGGAATAACTACCTTCGACATCATAGACGTATCGCTCGAAGCGCAGTAGCCGGGCATCATAACAAGACGCGTTGCGCTGTAGGGCGATTTTGTCTCTCTGATAACTTTAAGAGCGTCTGCGTTTATCTTGTTAATGGTATCTACTTCCTCCTGTGTAGGACCCCACCATTCGTGATCAGTACCCGTAGCGCGAGGTTCGTTCATAGTCTCGAAAATAAGACGCTGATCGTAGTCGGCAAAAGCTGCGGCGATCTGTTTCCAAAGAGAAGTAACGAATCCCGAGATCTCCTCGTAGTCAGCGCCCAGAGTTGAGCGGTTCTGATACGGTTCTTCGTGGTGGAGATTGAGGATAACGTACATATCATTGTTGTAGCAGTAATCAACGACTTCCTTTACACGGGCAAGCCATGCGTCGTCGATCTTGTAGCCGTTGTTTACGTCAACGTGCTGGAACCACGTTACAGGTACGCGGACTGTATTGAAGCCTTTTGCTTTTACAGCGTTTATCATTTCCTGTGTGGTTTTCGGGTTGCCCCAGCATGTTTCGGAGGCAAGACCGATATTGCTTGTTTTAGTGTTATAAGCGTCTAACGAGTTACCGATATTCCAGCCGATCTGCATTTCCTCGGTTATCTCGAAAGCCGTCAGAGTGTCGGCGGCGTCAATGTCTATCGCAACTGGGACGTAGTTAAGTCCCGAAGTAAGACACAGCGCGGCAGCGGCAACGCTTATGATACGAGTGATCTTTGTTTTTAAAACCATATTAATTACCCTCCCCTGCAAAAAACAAAAGATATTTTTTTGATTTTGCTGTTCTTGTTTTTGCAGTATATTTTTGACCAAGAAATCAGTGCCGAAATTCTTAGTCTATAGACCTCCTCGGGAACTGAAAACCACTGTCTGACTTGTTTTTTTCGTGTTCGGCTTTGTCAGCTTTCCTTGCAATACATACAGTATTCCTGCGAAAATCTGACTTTGCCGAACGCAAAAAATCCTTCGTCATACAGCACTTTTCAGCTCCCGAGCAGGTCTAACTTAATTTTAACATATTGCCAAAAAATATTCAATAGTTTTAGTTGATTTTGCTGTAGAATTTTCCTATCAATATTTGGTAATACTGCATAAAATTGAAATTAATTTAACGATTATTTAATCACTATCCATAACCTAAGCGGATATTGTTTCCCTTTACTTCTTGTCAAAAGGTAACTCTTAGAATCCTATATCGTAAATTTTCCCGTATAAAGCCATGTGAACTTAAAATTATAAATAAATAAGGGGGCTTTATACAGGAAAATTTACGACAACAGAGATTCCAAAGGGGTCACCCCTTTGGCAGGGGGTGTGGGGTGACTCCCTACAGTGTAGGGAGATGTCACGAAGTGACAGAGGGTACGGGGCGGTTAGCCCAGAGTCCCCCACTTAAGTTGTAGACAATGATTATTTAATCAAGAACGCTCGCTCAGATATATTTCAATACGGTTTTTTAATATCTCCGCCGCCTGTTCAGCCGAGCGGTCGTCAAGAATAACGGGGTCGATCTCCTCATCGATGATATATTGGAGCGTATGAGTACGATACGGATTTGCAGGAACGCTGAGGATATATTCATACAGCATATCCTTGTATTCCTGAGTTATAGAGCCGCCATCTTGTTCAATTGCATTGTACAGTATATGATCGTTATTGATCGACTGGGCATAATCGGCAGGTCGGTCGTAGTCACGCTGAAGCTGCTTTTTAAGAACGGGAATACCTCTCGTACCGTCGGACATGTATTTTTCCAGAATGGGCTGATGTCTGAGCATAAGGCATAAAAGATTCCATGCGTTCTCCTTGTTTCCGCTTTGGCTGCATATTCCGAACAGCGCAGACGACGGGTAAATGTACGTACCGTTGCCGTTTTCAGAGGGATAGCCCACAAAGGTCAGCTCCTCCTTATTGAAATAACCGTATGTATGCTGTCCGAGACCCGAATTGAATCCGTCTATCCTGATAGGGAAAACCAACTGCACATCATTGATACCCTTACTTTCTTCGTCGGCAAAAAAATCACGCCTCTGTTCGTCGCTAATTTTTGAAAAAACAGGCTTCGGCAGGACCTGTACCGGATTGTCTTTGCAGAATTGGAGAAGCTCCGTAAATACACCGCTGAAATCGCATTTTGAATTATTTTTGTCGATACAGTTCATGCCCTCCACCATAAGCATATAGTCGGCAAGGGAGGATTCCTCGTTTCTGTCGCAGAAATCCATTTTGTCGTGAAATTTATCGTAAAACTCCATAGCTTCTGCGGCAGTCCAGTTTTCGTATTCCTTTGGGACGAACTTAGTTTTCGCCGCAGCGGTGTAAATGTCATATCCGTCCATAAGCGCAGGCAGCTTTCCGTCAATTGTCATGCCGTCAAGTACGCATGGCAGGAAGTCGTCCTTTTTAAGCTCGTCAAACTCGTCCATAAGACCGTAGAGATCGGTCAGCGCACCGAGACTGTTCAGGCGTTCGATGTCCTCGGGCGTCATACACAGCAGATCGGGAGCGTTACCCGAAATAAGAGCCATGTCAAGCTCGTGCATTACCTCGTCATAATAGGCGTTTTCTTTTTCCCGTGTGGAATAATCGGCTTCAATACCTTTGGCATAATCAACTATCTCAATTTCGATATCCGTGGGTTTGTTGTTTTGATCGTTAAAAAGCGGATCTTGGTAGCCGAACGTTCCGACCACGACTACGGGCTTGCCGTTTTCGCTGAATTTCGGCTCAGTCAGCGAAATTTCCGAGCTGCTCTCGGACTTCTGCGAACAGGACACGGTGGCAATGAGGATAAGCGAAAATAATAATATTTTTTTCATAAAAAAATCTCTCCTTTTTGTCTGAAATTTTTCTTCTATAGTGAAGTGCATTTCAAGCCCCAAAAAGACGAGATTTTTTTAAATTTTGTCATTATGTACAGTTAGCACAGGCTAAATAAGGGCATAATGTACAATTTAAAATTACTATCTATAACCTTAGCGGATATTGTTTCCCTTTACTTCTTGTCAAAAGGTAACTCTTAGAACCCAATATCGTAAATCTTCCTGTATAAAGCCATGTGAACTTAAAATTATAAATAAATAAGGAGGCTTTATACAGGAAAATTTACGACAACAGAGATTCCAAAGGGGTCACCCCTTTGGCAGGGGGTAAGGGGTGACTCCCTACAGTGTAGGGAGATGTCACGAAGTGACAGAGGGTACGGGGCGGTTAGCCCAGAGTCCCCCCGCTAAAGTTGCAGACAGTGAATTTTTGATCGTTCACTGTTCCTTATACTTAGTGACGTTATGGTCGGCAAAGCCTGTTTTAGCCTCCCAGTCGTCACCGATATATTTTCGGCAGATAGACGTGAACCATGCGATGTCCTCCTCGAGCAGCCTGACCTGAGCGGCGTACTTTTCGGAATCGAGGGCGTATTTTATGCAAAGCTCGGTATAATCGTCCTTCCACTTTTTAACGTGTTCGAGATCGTAACCCTCTTTTTCGGCGATCTCCTCGGGAGTAACGTTTCCTCGTAGCATATCTTTGGCGAACTCTCGCTGCTTATCCTCGTCGGGGTCGGGAGCGGTTTGTTTTCCGCCGGGGATAAGGGTGATAAGAAAGAAGAAAAAAATGGCTATCAGTCCCAAATAAATAAGAGTATCCTTGTTAGCTTCCATAATATCACTCCTTATCGCTAAAATGCCGAAGTCCGCATTTGCATATGCTGTAGATTTTGTTTCACTGTGCTTCTTGTCAAAAGGTAACTCTTGGTAGGTGGAAAAAATCCCCCTGCTTTAACACTGTGATCAACTTAATAAATTATTGTTTTTAGAGGTTGCCTATAGTAAGGACAAGGTATGCAATGTCTTTGCTATAGGGAACGCCCTCTCTTGCAGGGCGTTCCCTCTTTTCAAACAGTCATGCTGACTGTTTGAAAATTCACCCTTTGCGGAGCGCTTAAACGCTATGCAGGGCTTCGCCCCGCACCCCACCAGAGGCGCTGCCTCTGGACTCC
>JAGAQC010000010.1 GCA_017622925.1 Ruminococcus sp. | reverse complement strand
AATGCTCATGTGTCATAAAGAAACACACAAGAGATTGATAGACAGCAGCCTACTATTCCGTAAATTTTGTTTCAGGACTTTCTTTTTCAATGCCGATATGCTATAATATTTCTATTCCAAGTAAGGAGTTAAAAATATGCGGCAAGGTATTCTTAATTAACTATAATCAAATAGTGGGAACAAAGAATTGTAACCGTCCCTTGCAAGGGGCTTAGTTTTTTGTACCCTTTTTAAGAATACTTTTGCCTTATATATTTGACATATCAAAAGAGCGACCGCTGCTTGCAGTGCGTTGTATGTATGTGTATGTCTATTCGCTATATCCCCAGCGGTAAAAGTATTTTGCTGCTGGGGATTTTTATGCCCTTTGGGGGCTGAATGGAGGACAAACACATGAAAATAATCAATATCGGCATTCTTGCTCATGTAGACGCAGGAAAAACGACTTTGACAGAAAGCCTGCTCTATACCAGCGGAGCCGTTCCGGAATTAGGGAGTGTAGATAAGGGAACAACGCGGACAGACACCATGCTGTTGGAACGCCAGCGTGGGATTACCATTCAAACGGCCGTCACTTCTTTCGGCTGGAAGAATTATAAGATCAATATTGTCGATACCCCCGGCCATATGGACTTTTTGGCGGAAGTATATCGCTCACTTGCTGTTCTTGACGGAGCAATTTTAGTAGTTTCCGCAAAGGACGGCGTGCAGGCACAAACACGGGTACTGTTCCATGCGCTCCAGAAAATGAAAATCCCAACGATTATTTTTGTAAATAAGATAGACCAGGAGGGCATTGACTTACAGAGCGTTTATCAAAATATCAGAGAAAAACTTTCTGATGATGTCATGGTTATGCAAGATGTTTCGCTCACTCCGGAAGTGTCTCTGACAGACATTGAGGATATAGAAAAATGGGATTCTATTATTGCTGGAAATGATGAACTTTTGGAAAAATATATTGCGGGGGAACCTTTGAAAATACAAGATTTACAGAGGGAGAAATGCAGAAGAATGCAAAACGGTTCCCTGTTTCCTATTTATCATGGGAGTGCAAAGAACAATATCGGAACTGAAAAGCTGATTGAAGTGATTGCAGAAACATTTACTTCTGGTGCGGACAACGATCAATCCGAGCTATGCGGAAGCGTTTTTAAAATCGAGTACACAGACCAGAAAAAGCGGCTCGTTTATTTGCGGTTATACAGCGGGACACTTCATTTACGGGATACGATTCTCCTGCCCCAAAATCAAAAACTAAAAATCACAGAAATGAGGATTCCGTCAAACGGAGAGATTATACCGGCGGACACAGCCTGTTGCGGAGAAATTGTTATTTTGACCAATGACACTCTGAAGCTGAATGATACTCTCGGAAATGTAGAACTTTTGCCGCGCAAGGCATGGGAAAAAAATCCGATTCCTTTGCTTCGGACGACGGTGGAGCCGCAAAATCAGGAACAAAGAGACCTCCTGCTGAATGCCCTGACGGAAATTGCAGATACAGATCCGCTGTTGCATTACTATGTGGATACGATAACGCATGAAATCATCATTTCTTTTTTAGGAAAAGTCCAGTTAGAGGTTGTATGCTCTCTGTTAGTAGAGCGATACCATGTGAACATAAATGTGAAAGAACCTACGGTCATTTATCTGGAAAGGCCATTAAAAACAGCCAGTTACACGATTCATATTGAAGTGCCGCCGAATCCGTTTTGGGCATCCATTGGCTTAACTGTAACGCCACTTCCTGCCGGAAGTGGAACCCGGTTTAAAAGCAAAGTATCTCTCGGCTATTTAAACCAAAGTTTTCAAAATGCCGTTATGGAAGGGGTGCGTTATGGAATGGAGCAAGGCTTATACGGTTGGGAAGTGACAGATTGTGAAATTTGTTTTGACTATGGAGTTTATTACAGTCCAGTTAGTACCCCCGCAGATTTTCGTTCCCTTGCTCCTATCGTGTTAGAACAGGCATTGAAAAGAGCAGGAACACAATTATTGGAACCATACCTTTCCTTTACCCTTTTTGCACCGCAGGAATATATTTCACGGGCTTATAATGACGCACCGAAGTATTGTGCAGTGATTGAATCAACCTTGCTTAAAAATGATGAAGTTATTTTTACGGGAGAAATCCCCGCCCGCTGCATCGGCGAATATAGGAATGATTTAAATTTTTATACAAATGGGAGAAGCGTCTGCCTTACCGAATTAAAAGGGTACCAAGAAATTTCCGGGGAGCCTGTATTGCAGCCACGCCGTCCTAACAGCCGTTTAGATAAGGTTCGGCATATGTTTCAGAAAATAACGTAATATTTTGTGCGTTATCACGGATAAAAATCTTTGAATATAAGGAGAGTCTATGTTAGTTTTGTTTTCAAGTCGGTTTTGTGTAAACTTATATTGAGCAAACGGCCTTTATTTATAACCCGACTAATTTTGTATGCTAATGTCGAGCATATCTTTCTAAATTGTGATATTCGTATTCGGAAGGAGGGGCAATGTGTTAAAGAAATTGAATGACGCGATGGACTATATTGAAGCGCACCTGGAGGACGAGTTTTTACTTGAGAAGATTTCTGAGCATATAAATGTTTCAGATTATCATTTTAGAAAAATATTTTTTGCGCTTACCAATATGACGCTGAATGAGTATGTAAAAAACAGACGACTTTCAGAAGCTAACAAAGAATTGTTGCAGGGGGCGCAGGTAACAGATGTCGCTTATCAATATGGGTATCAATCCGTAGACGGATTTACACGTGCCTTTAAAAAATGGAGCGGTATCTTACCGTCACAAGTCGCAAAGTTGAAACAATGTAAATCATGCCAAAAGTTACAATTTGTTGTAACTATGAAGGGAGGAACTTTAATGGAATATAAAATTGTTGAAAAACCTGCTTTTACGTTTGCAGGTGTAAGTAAACGAGTGCCGTTACAATATGAGGGAGTAAACAACGCTATTTTGGAACTGGCACAAAGCATAACACAGGAACAGAAAGAAGAAATGCACCGGTTGCAAAACATTGAGCCATATGAAACTGTAAATGTTTCCTATGAATCAGATACGAACTTTCTTGAAGAAGCTGGTGAATTAACGCATTTAATTGGAGTTTTAACAACTAAAAATGACATTAGCAGTAATCTGGACACATTTCCTGTTAAAGCTCATACGTGGGCAGTTTTTCCAAATGAAGGAATCTTCCCGTTTACTTTGCAGGATACAATGGCAAGAATCTACTCCGAATGGTTTATGACGGCAGATTATGAACTGGCAGAGCCGTTTTCTTTCTCTTTTACAAAAATGGACGACAAAAAGCCCAACTACGCATACAGTGAAATTTGGATTCCAGTAACAAAAAAAGAATAAGCAATTACACTCAAATAGGAAAGCCAGCCGAGCCAGCGGGCAGTCAAGATAAACGGCGCATATGCGCCGCTGTTGACAGCCCCGCCCGCCTTTGCTGGTAGGCAATCAAGGGGCGACAGCAAGGGGTGCTGCCGCCCTCTGATATTATAAATGAAACCCGTCAACCATACAACGCCCTATGTGGGAGAAAGGGGGAATCATCTATGCCTTGCACAGAAGCATACAAAGAACACATCATGTACACGTTCAATGGCTTTGCAAGACCGTCATACACTATGCGGCTATCAACGCATGGCGTGACAGGAGCAGACGGCGGCAAAAAGAAATATCCCTTGAATACCTCACAGAAGAAAAGTTTTACCCTTTAGGCACAACAGACGAATATTTTGAAGCACCCCATGAAGAACACCCTATAACGATATGCGGTCAGGCAGTTATCCTCACCAATGGAAAACTTGCCGCCGTCCTGTTATCCCTGCCACAGAAAAACCGGGAAATCATTTTCCCTTATTTTTTCAAAAATGGGCTTACAATGGGTGAAAAATTCGAAAACCAAAGTATGATGAGGCAGGTATTGAAATGAAAGTTGTTTCTATATTAAATAAAAATAATGATTACCAGAGATTTGAAGTATTGAAGCATAATCGAAATAAAAGATATAAATATAATCAATTTATTGTTGAAGGCGTAAGAAGTTTAAATGAAGCGGTTAAAAATAACTGGAAGATTATTTCTTTTATTTATGACAAGAATAATCTGTCAGGCTGGGCAAAACATATGATAGAAACAGTAAAAACAGAAGTCAATTATACTCTTACGGCACAGTTGCTAAAGGAATTAAGTGGAAAAGAAGAAACTTCTGAATTATTGGCTATTATTGAAATGAGGGAAGACAGGTTAGAAAATGTTGCGTTATCTTCCAATCCATTTATTGTGTTATTTGACAGGCCCTCTAATAAAGGAAATTTAGGTACGATGATACGTTCATGTGATGCGTTGGGAGTAGATATGTTGATAATTACTGGACATGCGGTTGATTTGTATGAGCCTGATGTAATTGTTTCGGCGATGGGTTCTTTTTTCAATCTTCCGGTGATTCGAATCATTCACAATGAGGATTTATATAAATTCGTTGAAAGCCTTAGAATAAAATACCCTGGCTTTAAGATCATAGGCACAACAGCCCACCACGAAAAGCCTATCTATCATGAGGACTTGAAAACCCCGGTTATGTTAATGATGGGAAATGAAACCATGGGATTAAATAAGGCATTTAAGGAATATTGTGATGTTTTATGTACGATTCCTATGGCTGAAGATTCCTATGCCAGTTCTTTCAATGTCAGTTGTGCTGCATCTATAATGATGTATGAAATAGTAAGACAACGAATGAATTAGACAGCATAACCCTTTTGAGAGTGAGCCAGAGAAAAGGGAGGAGCAGGCGTTCTACCTCAAAAGTCTGCAAATAAAAAAAGAATAAGCAATTACACTCAAATGGCAAAGCCAGCCGAGCCAGTCAACAGTCAAGATGAACGGCGCATATGCGCCGCCGTTGACAGCCCCGCCCGCCTTTGCAGATAGGCAATCAAGGGGCGACAGCAAGGAGTGCTGCCGCCCCGCACTATTATTCAGAGAGGGGGAATTTCCATGACCGAAGATGAAGCCTACAAAGTGCATATCCAGTACACATTCAATGCCTTTTGCAAGATTGTCATTCGTCACGCAGCCATAGATATAATCTTAAAGCTGCGCCGGAGGTGGGAACGGGAAGTTTCTCTTGACTATCTGATGAATGAGAAGTTTGTCCAGCTTGCCGAACCGGAGCAGCTTGAAGAATATCTTTTTACCGCCTGCGGCCAGACCGCCGTTCTGTACCATGCGGAACTTGCCGCCGCCCTTGCCCTCTTGCCGGAGCAGACACAGGAAGAGATTTTCCGTTACTATTTCCTGCGCCAGCCGCAGCGAGTGATCGGCGTACATATTGGCCGGACACGCAGCACAGCGGGGCGGCATATCCAGCTTGCCTTGCAGCGGCTACGGCGGCTCATGGAGGGAAAAGACCATGAGTAAACTTCTCCCCTATGAAACAATCGTCAAAGCCCATGAGGGCGACCCGGACGCAATCGACACCGTCCTTTCCCACTATGCCGGATATATCCGCTACTTTTCCAAAGTACACGGTCAGGTTAACGCCGAGGTTGAGGAATATGTGAAGCAGCAGCTAATCTCCGCACTATTCAAGTTTCGCTTTGACCGATAAGCCCCAAAACTGAATACCAGCCGCCCACCAGCGGCCAGTGAAAGCAGTAAGTCTGAAAAAGATTTGCTGCTTTTTTTGTTGTCCATTTGGCAAAATCGCAAAGTCACCCGTAGTAGGTAGGTGAAGCCAGAAAAAGCTGCCTGCTCCGTTTGGCAAATTTCAAAACGCAGTGTTGTAGGGAGTGAAAGGAAAAATTCTCTGCCCCGTAGGTTGCCAAAATCCTGTTTCCCGGATTACTAAGGCAAAAGAAAATTTGAAAAATCCCCGGACAGCGGGTAGCTGGCGGCCTTTTGAATGTATCTTTGGCGAAAGAAAAAAAAGACCGCGCACAGCGGGCTGAAAGCCCCGCCCCGTTCGCTCTATGTACGGAAAAGCCCGGACAGGGGCAGTCTGCGGCTTACTAAGAGCAAGATTCTACCGCAGTACCAAAATTCGCTTATCGCTCATTTTGCCCCTGCGGGAATCTTGTTGGGGAGTGCCTTCCCCAAACCCTGCCATGCGGCTTACGCCGCTTAAAAATCCCTCAAAATATTTTTTCGGATTTTTCAAAAACAGTTCCGCTTCACACCCTGTTTTTCTCCTATTAGTGAGAGGACACCATACACAGAAAGGAGGTCTGTCGACCATGAAACGATACAACACACCGCACCGCAGCCGGGTAGTCAAAACACGCATGACCGAGGAAGAATACGCCGAGTTTGCAGAAAGGCTTTCTGCCTACAACATGAGCCAAGCCGAGTTTATCCGGCAAGCCATAACCGGGGCAGCCATACGCCCCATCATAACCGTTTCTCCCGTCAATGATGAGCTGCTTGCCGCTGTTGGGAAGCTGACCGCCGAATACGGCAGGATCGGCGGCAACTTAAACCAGATAGCCCGGACGCTGAACGAGTGGCACAGCCCCTACCCGCAGCTTGCCGGGGAGGTACGGGCGGCGGTTTCCGACCTTGCTGCCCTAAAGTTT
>JAGAQC010000048.1 GCA_017622925.1 Ruminococcus sp. | reverse complement strand
TCCGAAAACGGGACGTCGAGGGCGCCGTCCCCTACAAAATTCATCTGCCTACTAAAACTTTACACATACATATACCGTTCAATATAGCCGATAATGAACAAATAAAATTCTTTGGAAAAAATAAATTTCCCGAAACGTTTGCATTTTTCCGAGAAATGTAGTATAATGTAAGAGTGAAAACAAATTCGTGCGGAAAGGATATGTTAATGGCTGTGGAAACGCTGCACATCGAAGGCTCTGTGGAAAATGTGCTTTTCCGAAACGAGGTCAACGGATATATCGTTCTCGACCTTGACGCAGGCGGAGAACTCATACCCGTTGTCGGCTGTCTTGGAGACATCGAAGAAGGCGAGCTTCTTATACTTGAAGGGAACTACGAAACGTCACGCAAATACGGCGTACAGTTCAAAGCTGAATACTGCGAACGCAAGCTTCCCGAAAATACTGTCAATATCGAGAAATACCTTGCCTCGGGAGCTATCAGGGGCATAGGTCCGGGGCTTGCAAGAAAGATAGTCGGAGTTTTCGGCGCTGATACGCTGAACATCATTGAAAACAACCCTCGCCGCCTCAGTGAAGTCAAAGGAATTTCCCCGAAAAAATGCGACGAGATCGCAGAGGAGGCAAAAAAGCTCTTTTCCCTGCGCATGGTCACGTCTTTTCTTTCACAGTTCGATATAAAGCCTAAATATGCCATGAACACGTTCAGAAGATTCGGCGGAAACTCTATGGAGCTTATAAAGCTCAATCCCTACATACTCTGCGGCGACGGAATTGACGTGGAATTCGGACGTGCGGACGCTGTCGCAAGGGAACTTGACATACCAAGAAATTCCAATCACAGAATAATTGCAGGCATGCAGTGTATACTCCGCGCATTTGCCGAGAGGGGCAACTCGTGTATGCTTATCGAACATCTGCTGAAAGTAATTTCGCCAAAGCTGAATATTTCTGAAAAGGAATTTTACAGCTCCTACAACGCCGCTCTTGAGGACAACGAACTTTTCTGCTATGTCATTGACGATAAGGAATACGTCTACCTCCCCGACTATTACTATGCCGAACAGTTTATTGCCGACAGAATACATATTATAAAGGACTTTACCTCCCCCGAGGATTATAATTACGATTCTCTCATTGATCTGGAGGAAGAGGAAAAAGGCATAAAATACGAGCAGAAACAGCGTCAGGCTATCACTACCGCCGTTTCAAGAGGACTTATGGTTCTTACAGGCGGTCCGGGTACGGGAAAAACCACAACGCTCAATGCGATCATTTCTATTTTTGAAAAACGGGGAGACAAGGTTTTCCTTGCCGCCCCCACAGGCAGAGCCGCAAAACGTATGTCCGACCTTACATGCCGCGAAGCCAAAACCATACACCGCCTGCTCGAAGTCGTATTCGACAGCGCAGACAGACAGATATTCGCCCACAACGAAAACAATCCCCTCGACTGCGACGTTATAGTGGTGGACGAGATGTCAATGGTTGACAGTCTGCTGTTTGAAAAGCTTCTCCGAGCGCTCAGGCTGGGCTGCCGTCTTATTATGGTAGGAGACTTTCACCAGCTCCCGTCGGTCGGCGCAGGCAATCTTCTGAAAGACATTATATCAAGCGGAGCTGTTCCCGTTGTTGAACTTACGGAAATTTTCCGTCAGGCACAGCAAAGCTGTATCGTCACAAACGCCCACAGGATAGTAAACGGCGATTATCCCGATATTACCCGCAAGGACAGCGACTTCTTCTTTTTTAAAAGAAGCGAATTTGAAACTGCCGTTGAGCTTATAGTCGATCTTACAAAAAGACGGCTGCCCAATGCCTATAAATACTCCCCTGTCGATGATATACAGATAATAGCTCCATCGCGAAAAGGTACGCTGGGTACGGTGGAGCTTAATAAAGTCCTACAGGAAAAGCTGAATCCTCCGTCACGAAATAAGGCGGAGCATAAGGGCTACACCTATACTTACCGTATCGGGGATAAGGTCATGCAGACCAAAAACAATTACGATATTGTGTGGAAAAAGGACAACGAACAGGGTACGGGCATTTTCAACGGCGATATAGGAAAAATATTAAGCATCTCCCCTGTCACGCAAACGGCGGTCATTGATTTTGACGGCAGAGAAGCGACGTACACCTTTGACCTGCTTTCTCAGGTCGAGCTTGCCTACGCTATTACGGTACATAAAAGTCAGGGATGTGAATTTGAAGCGGTAATTATGCCCGTTATGGGAGTTTTTGAGAAGCTCTGCTACAGAAATCTGCTGTATACGGCAGTTACCCGTGCAAAAAAGCTGCTCATACTTATCGGCTCGGAAGAAAATATAAACCGAATGGTCGATAACAACAAAAGAACAAGACGCTATAGCTGCCTGAAGCAGATGCTTCAAAACTGATAAACCAATCAAAGAAAGGGAAAATATGGCTAATACAGATATTGGAATAGATTTGGGAACATCAAATATTGTAATGACTATGGGAAAAAAAGGCGTTATCCTGAGCGAACCCTCCGTCATTGCATATAATACGCGTACAGAACGTGTGCTTGCGGTCGGTAAAGAGGCTTACGAAATGATTGGCAGAAATCCCGATTACATATGCGTAGCGCGTCCCGTCAGCAACGGCGTTATCTCCGACGACGACCTCGCTCACAGCATGATTCGTGAATTTATCCTTAAAGTCACAGGTCATCAGCTTATCAAACCGAGAATCATCATCTGCGTGCCGTCGTTCATTACGGACATTGAAAGCCGTGCAGTAGTCGAAGCGGCGAAAAGCGCAGGTTCACGGCAGGTCTACCTGATACAGGAACCTATTGCCGCTATGATAGGCGCAGGAGTAAACATCACCAAAGCCAAGGGACATATGATCGTGGACATCGGCGGCGGCACAACAGACGTCGCTATCGTATCCATGAACGGCGTCGTTACCTCGCATACTATTAAAAATGCAGGAAACTCCATTGACCGCGCTATTATAAAGTATATGCAGAACAAGTACAAGCTGCTCATAGGCGAACGTACTGCCGAAAGAGTCAAGATAGAGCTTTGTAACCTCTACGACCCTACCGATGAAATGACTTATACGGTCAAGGGACGAAGTCTCGCAAAGGGACTTCCCGCGCAGATACAGCTTAGCGAGATAGAGCTGTACAAGGCTATCGAGGACGAAACGTTCGCCATTATGGAAGCCGTCCGCAAGGTGCTGGAGGACGCTCCTCCCGAGCTTGTGGGAGATATTTACGACAACGGTTTGCTGCTCACAGGCGGCGGCGCGCTGCTCGGCGGACTCACTCAGCTTATCAAGCGCACGCTGGGCATAAAGTGCAGTATCGCCAAAGACGCGGTAAACTGCGTAGCCAAAGGTACGGGCATGGCGTTCGGCAGCATGACGACCCTTTTAGACGGATTTGAAGCCGCAACAGTCTACAAATACAGATAACGGTATCGTGTATGAAACAATTCGTTAATAATTTTATAAAATTCTTTTTCGGGAATCCGATATTTCCCACGATCGCCGTAATATGCTCGGTTTTCATCGTATTCCTTACAGCCGATTCAACAGCGAGACCCGAGGAAAAAGTATCGAGCGACCAATATAAAATAGCTGCGCTCAGATACGCCGCTTCGACAAAAATAACTACGGCGACAACAACTTCAACTTCCGCCACAACGACCTCTGCGACTGAGACAGCAGCTTCTTATATAGCTGCGTCAACGGCTTCGTCATCGCAGACGAGTACGACCGAAACTGCCGAACTTCCCCTTGAAACAGAACCCGTTGAAGAACCTGCGGACGAGTACGCTCCGCCTGTTTACAACTATATTTCCGCCGGCGAATCCCCCAACAGCGGATTTTATCAGGACAGGCTCGTTATTATCGGAGATTCGATAGCATACGGCTTCAACGCCTACGGTTATATCCCCTACGAGCATAATATAGCCGCCGAATCCCTTGCGGTATGGAACATGGGGAATTATACGTTCGACCTCGGCGGCGGTCCTATGGGTGTCTATGACGCCGCAAGTTATGTCTATTCTCCTCTGTACTATATTTCTATCGGAATGAACGATATTTACAGCTATACGCCCGATGATTACGCTTGGAACATGCGTTGGATAGCCGAGGAAATTCTTGCGAGAGTTCCCACGGCAACTATCGTAGTCGGCGGTATAACGCCCGTTTCCGAGGGAAATTACTATACCACCAATGATGTTATCCGTGAGTTTAATTCGTCTTTGGAGTGGGTCATAAACGATATGGGTTCGGAACAGGTGTTGTTTTTCAATACTCACGATGTTCTATGCGACCAGAACACAATGGCTCTCGGCTGGGACTTCGCAGGCGGCGACGGACTTCATCTCAACAGCTCGGCGTACTCCCAAATTTTAAGCGGTCTTTTCAATTACCTCGATACGACTTACGCTGTCGAACAAATTGAAGCGCACGAAGAAACGTATAATAGGTAATAATAACTGCTCCTGCTTCGGGAGCAGTTTCTTATGCACATTTACAGTGAAACTCAAAATTTTTTCCGCGCCTATTGCATTTTTGAAGATGATATGATATAAGCAGCGTGTCGCTGCACCCGATTCACGCTAAAAAAATTATTAATCTAAAAATCCTTCCGCGCCTATTGCAATTTTAAATCTAATATGCTATAATTAATAACACACATTTCGGAAATACGAGGGAGGTATATTTGTGGAATTTAAGACTAACAGCGGTATTTGGGGAACTATGTTCGGCGTTCCTTGTATAGTTGCCGATAATTTTTTAAAGCTTGCCTCTGACGGGCAGATAAAGGTGCTTCTTTATATTCTCAGATGCTCGGGCAGAGCTGTGTCCGCTGAGGAAATTTCCGCAAATACGGGAGTTGCTCCCGAACAGGCTGTGGACGCTGTTATGTTCTGGCAGCAGGCAAACGTCCTGACCTCCGATATAGCCGTACTTAAAAGTACGGTACAGCTTCACACGGAAGAACAGCCAACGTCTGCCGCAGAACACGAAACGTCCCCACGGACCGATACTGCTCCGCCGAAAAAAACGCTTATCTCCCCTTCGGAGATCTCAAAGATAATTTGCGAAAATGCCGATATTGCCGAACTTTTTAAAATTGCCGAAACTATTTTAGGTCCTCTTAATCCGTCAATGCAAAATTCGCTTATCTGGATGTTCAATTACCTTGGACTGAAAAAAGAGGTCATACTTATATTAATAGGCTACTGCGCGGAAATAAACAAGCCAAACGCCTCCTACATAGAGAAGATCGCTTCAAGCTGGGCAGAAAAGGAAATCAATAATCTCGAAACAGCTACAGCGGAAGTGGAACGTCTTAATTCAGCTCACACTTTTGCAGGAGAAATAAAACGGCTTTTTGAACTTCGGCAAAATCCAACCGCCAATCAGAAGAAATTTATTTCCCAATGGCAGGAATCAGGCTATTCTACCGAGCTTATCCACTACGCATACGAAAAAACAGTGGAGCAGATAAATAAAGTCTCGTTTGAATATATCAACAAAATACTTATTTCATGGAGCGAAAGCGGCTACAAAACTCCCGAGGAAGTACAGTCCGCCGAAAACGAATACAGAAAAAAGAAAAAATCCGAAACTTCGGCATCGTCCGACGGCTTTAACGCAGACAAATATAAGGTATTTATAAATAATATATAAGGAGCTGAGCAATGGACAGCGAAATTTACGATAAGGCGCACGCCATTCTTTCACAGCGGCGCGCTAAGGCACAGGCTGAAAACGACGCGCGTATCAGAGAAATAAACGACAAAATTCCCGAAATAAAAGAAATAAACGACGCTCTTTTCAATACGGGACGAGAACTTATCCGCATCATCACCGAGGCGAACGGCAAGGACGTAAGCGGAAAGATCGAGCAGATCAGACAGAATAATCTCGGAGCGCAGCAGCTTGCACGCCAACTTCTTGCGGCGAACGGGTATCCGGCTGATTACCTCGATATGCACTACACATGCCCCAAGTGCGGAGATACGGGATATAACGGCAGCATGATATGCAGTTGTCTCAACGCTCTTTTTGCAAAGTTGACCACGGCAAAGCTCAACGAAAAGGCGCAGCTTTCCCTTTCAAGCTTTAAAACATTCAGTCTCGGCTATTATCAGGGAAACGACCGTATTGCTATGGAACGCATTCTGAATTATGCCGTGAATTATGCGGCGAACTTTACGCCAAGTTCCGAAAGTATTCTTATATTCGGCAACACGGGTCTCGGAAAAACGCATATCTCCCTTGCCATAGCTAACGAGGTGCTTCAAAAGGGTTACAGCGTTATCTACGATTCAATAATCAATATTCTTCGCGATATTGAAAAGGAGCATTTCAGCCACGAAAAATCCTCTGAAATGCTCGACCTTATAACAGATACCGACCTGCTTATACTTGACGATCTTGGTACGGAATTTGAGTCCAAATTCTATAATTCGGCGATATATAATATTATAAACAGCCGTCTTATAAAAGAAAAACCGACTATTATAAATACTAATATGGATTTTTCCGCAATTTCTGCACGCTACGGCGGCAAGGTAGCGTCACGGATAACGACTATTTACACCTGTCTCGAATTTAAAGGGGACGATGTAAGGCTGCAAATGAAATACCGCAGCTCTAAAAACAAGTAAAATCAGGCAGTCTTTTACGGGACTGCCTTTTTCGTGATATTTCACAAATACCAACAGCAGGTAAAGTCGTTAATAGACGCTTTTCACAATTTGGACAAGCTTCAATTATGAATTGCTTAAATATGGCTATTTTTAGCCAAATTTCCGATTTATGAAAAATGACGAATAAAAAAGAACATTTATCACAAAAATATGAATCGGTCGGTAACAGAACGATAACAAACTCCCTCGTTCCATTAATACAAATTGTATTCGACAAACAATATTTTTTAGCGTTTTTCACAAATATACAGGTATATATTTGTGATATAGCGTATAATAAAAATTTTAATATACTATTTGTAATCCGAAAACCAATTATTGCCGTAACCGTTTTGTAATATTCTCGAACGGTAATAAGGCAAATTACTGCTAAAACATTATTTGAGTTCATTTAAAATTCACATAATTTATGGTAAAAATAACTAAAATAGTTTTTGACTCGTCCGCTTTCTTTGGTCGTAAAATGGAAATGTTTTGAAAAGGCTTGCTATTTTCTGCCAAATGTGGTAACATTATCACAGTTGTTGATTTGCCGAAGGGCTTATCGGCAGCCATACCGTATCTTCGGATAGGGTATAAATAACGAATGCTTTTCGAGGAAAGGATGAGTTGATGAGAAAAGCTAAAGTTGCAGCACTTATTATCGGAGGAGTTTCTACCTGTATATTCGGCGGGATCTTCGGCGTATACGCAACAGCGCCGCTGGTAAGTTCCGTTTCTCCGAGTAATGACGTTGAAAGCATTTACGAAGTCGAAAATGAAGAATTAGCAAATGTAGCTGCAGTAACTTCTATCAGAACAACAGCCCAAACCACAACAAGCAATACCCCTTCACCCATTTTTACTACCTGCACCACTACAGCAGCTAAAGTAACTACTGTAGCAGCATGGAAGGATCAGACAATTTCCGCTTCCTTCACCGGTGCATCGGCAAGACCGTCCTATATGGCTGATAATCCCGAAGCACCTACAGAAGCGCCTACTTCATCATATACCAACGCTCCTGTATACGACTACACATCGCCTGCTGAAGAAACGCCGACTCCCACTGAAGCATGGAGTCAGCCCGAAACCGAGGCGTGGATCGAACCTGCAACGGAAGTTCCCGAAGAACCTATCGACGAACCTGTGATAGATTATCCTGTGGAAGAACCTGTCGTTGAGGTAACTGAGCCTGTAACAGAGTTTGTTGAAGCTGTTACGCCTATCGTCCCCGAAGAACCGTCAGCTTCCCTTTCGATCACGGACGAGGAATACATCATTTTATGCAACGCAGTAGCCCACGAGGCAGGCTGCAACTGGATAAGCACATATGACAAGGCTTTGGTTGTCGAGGTCATCATGAACCGTGTAAACAGTCCTCTGTACCCCAATTCGATCGTTGGCGTTCTTACACAGCCATATCAGTTCAGCGGTTCTTCAAGCTATGTATACCTTGGAGATTACACAGGTCACGTTACGCAGGATGTTATGGACGCCGTTTCGCTTTACTTTAATGAACCCGATTCATTCAATCACGGATATTTCGGATTCTACGGCGACGGAGTACGCAATTATTTCTATTAATAAAAAAAGAAGTTAAAATATTAGACCTACTCGGGAATCGGGAAGTGCTGTATGACGCAGGATTTTTTGCGCTCGGCAAAGTCAGTTTTCCGCAGGAATACTGTATGTATTGCAAGGAAAGCTGACAAAGCCGAACGCTAAAAAGACAAGTCAGACAGTGCTTTTCGGTTTCTGAGGAGGTCTATATCTGTTCAGAAGTTACTTGCTCCCGAGATCACCTCGGGAGCTTTTTCTTTTTAAAATTGTCAAATCGCCGCTTGAAAGCCGCCTTAATTTTCACCTAACGAACATAAATATCACAAATTACCTGTTGCTTTTTTCGATAAATTGTGTTATAATTTTATCAAACCATGATAAAGGAGTTTTAAAATGAAAAACGACAAAAATTATACCAAGCATATAATTGTTTTTATAATATCAAGCTTTGTGCTTACTCTGATGATGAATGCTCTCATCATGCCCCTTATCAACAAACCGAGGGTCAAGGAAACCAACTACAGCTTCTTCCTTGACAAGCTCGACGAGGGCTGCGTCACTAAGGTAAAGGTCGAGGATACGGAGGTTCGCTTTGAAGTTGAGATCGACGGCAAAAAGCAGTCGTACTCAACAGGCAGAATGGACGACCCCGGACTTGTGGATCGTCTTCGCAAAAACGGCAAAATAGTCTTTACGGAAAACTTTGAAAAACCCAATGTGCTGCTGGAATTTCTTGTAGGCTGGGTTCTGCCCATTGTTTTACTTATCGTCATCTGGAACGTCCTTATGCGCGGAATGAGCAAACGTATGGGCGGAAATGCCATGTCCTTCGGCAAAAGCAACGCAAAAATCTACGTTAAAGCTCAGACGGGCAAGACCTTCGCAGACGTTGCCGGTCAGGACGAAGCAAAAGAAGCTTTGGTGGAAATAGTGGATTTCCTGCATAACCCCGGTAAATACGCCGAAATAGGCGCAAGTCTGCCCAAGGGAGCTTTGCTTGTAGGCCCTCCCGGAACAGGTAAAACGCTGCTTGCGCAGGCTGTCGCAGGCGAAGCTAACGTTCCTTTCTTCTCAATTTCGGGTTCGGAATTTGTGGAAATGTTTGTCGGCATGGGCGCGGCTAAGGTTCGTGACCTCTTTAAGCAGGCAGCCGAAAAAGCTCCCTGTATCGTTTTTATTGACGAGGTGGACACGATCGGTAAAAAACGTGACGGAAATTTCAGCGGCAACGACGAGCGTGAGCAGACGCTTAATCAGCTCCTTACCGAAATGGACGGCTTTGACGGCACTAAAGGTGTTGTTATCCTTGCAGCGACTAACCGTCCCGAATCCCTTGACCCTGCTCTGCTCCGTCCCGGACGATTCGACAGGCGTATCCCTGCCGAACTCCCCGATCTGGCAGGTCGTGAAGCAATACTTAAAGTCCACGCAAAAAAGATCAAAACTGAGGAAAACATTGATTACAACGCTATTGCTCGCGCAACTGCCGGAGCGTCGGGAGCTGAGCTTGCAAACATAATCAACGAATCGGCTCTGCGCGCTGTCAGAAACGGTCGCAAGCTTGTCAATCAATCTGACCTTGAAGAAAGCGTGGAAGTAGTTATCGCAGGCTATCAGCGTAAAAATGCTGTTATTTCTCAAAAGGAAAAGGAGATCATCGCTTACCACGAGATAGGTCACGCCCTTGTAGCGGCTATGCAGAAGGATTCCGCGCCTGTACATAAAATAACCATTATCCCCCGTACAAGCGGAGCTTTGGGCTATACTATGCAGGTTGACGAGGGCGAGAAGTTCCTGCTTACAAAGGAGGAGGCTCTTGCAAGAATAGCTACTCTTACAGGCGGACGTTCCGCAGAGGAGCTTATTTTCAACAGTTGTACAAGCGGAGCTTCCAACGATATTGAGCAGGCTACAAAGCTTGCAAGAGCTATGGTAACTCGCTACGGCATGAGCGGCAGTTTCGATATGATAGCTCTTGAAACCGTAACAAACCAGTATCTCGGCGGCGACACTTCCCTTGCATGTTCGCCCGAGACTGCGGCAAAAATCGACGATGAAGTAAATAATATCGTTAAAAAATCTCACCAGAACGCTATCCGTATCCTCAGCGAAAACATTGATAAGCTTCATGAGCTTGCTGCGTACCTGCTCGAAAAGGAAACCATTACGGGCGAGGAATTTATGGACATTCTCCACAAAGAACCTGCCGCCGCTTTGTGAAATTTGTAATAAAATTCAAACTTAAAAAAATGCCTTGACTAATTACTCAAAATATGCGATAATAGACCTGTTCGGTAACTTAAAAAAGCTGAATTTTTTAGGTTATTGAACGGGTCTAATTATTGAAATTTATTTGCGAAAGGACTTTTAAAATGAGCGAAATAACAGAGGCAATGACAAGCTGGCTTGCAGAACACGGTATTCCCGAATGGCTTATCCCGTTCCTTGTATCTATACTTCCCATTATCGAGCTGAGAGGCGGTATAATCGCCGCGCGTCTTTTGGATATGGAGCTTTTCAAGGCTATATGGGTCTGCATGCTCGGAAATATCCTGCCAATACCGTTTATATTGCTGTTCATTGATAAGTTTTTCGGCTTCGTGAAAAAGCATAAGATTCCCCTACTTACAAAGCTTGTTATCTTTTTGGAAAATAAGGCAATGAATAAAAGCGCGGCTATGGAAAAGGGCGAGTTTTTCTTCCTGCTGTTTTTCGTAGGTGTTCCGCTTCCCGGCACAGGCGCATGGACAGGTTCGCTTATTGCGGCTCTCCGTAAAATTCCGCTTAAAAAGGCTGTTCCCGCTATATTCTTGGGACTTTGCCTTGCCTCGGCTATCATGTGTACCCTCTGCTACGGTTTCCCCGAACTCTTTACAAAAATGTTTTCATAAAATTAAAAAGACCGACGTATCGTTCAACTGATACGTCAGTCTTTTTTGTTATCTGTCACAACTAAAGCGAACTAACATTGGGATTCCAAAGGGACGGTGTCCCTTTGGCGGAGTCCAGAGGCAGCGCCTCTGGTGGGGTGCGGGGCAAAGCCCTGCATAGCGTTTAAGCGCTCCGCAAAGGGTGAATTTCAAAACAGTCCTGTGGACTGTTTTGAAAGAGGGAACGCCCTGCAAGAGAGGGCGTTCCCTTATGCTGTCATAATCTGTTCAACATATAGTAATTTCCTTTTCAAGTTCTATCGAATAGAGGAGCAGTCCCTTTACAGCCATGCCTGTGGTAAGCTCCAAAGCGGCTTTGTATATTTCAAGCTGTCTGCGGTAATGCTCACGGAGCTGATTTTCCGTCATATTACGGTCAGACTTGTAGTCAACGATAACTATTCCGTCCTCCTCCTCGTACATAAGGTCGATAATTCCCTTTATCATACCGTCCGAACCGCGAAGCCTGTCAAAAACAGCGTCCGAAAGATTAAGATGCGCCGCCGCAACGGTGAATTTCTTTTCCCTCTCAACATGCTTTGAACGGCATATCCGCTTATAAAGGTCGGTACGGAAAAACGCCCGTATCTTTTCAACGTCGATACATTCAGCCTGCGACTTTGTAAGAAATCCGTTGTCCGCAAGACGTAGAACCTCCGCTTCGGTATCGGCTATGGCGTTTTCAAAGGAGCAATACTGGAAAAAGGTGTGTATTGCCGTACCACGCTCCGCGCCTGTCATTTTTGTCTTTTCTCTCAGAAATCTCGGACGTTTAAGCCGAAAATCAAACTCCTCAGTCTCGCTGAATTTTTTTGAGATCTGCGTAACGCTGAGCTTTGCAGGCGTTTCGGCAAGCGTTCGGTCATACGAGCTTTCAAACATATCCGACAGCCGCTTTATAATAACGGGGTCGGCTTTTGCAGGAATACGCTCCTCTGCTTTTATCTCGATCTTCCCGAGTTCCGTACAAAGCTCAAAATCAAATATTTTATCATTACTGTCAAAAGCAGGAAAACCAAAGCTTCCGCCGCCAATGCCGATAAGCTCGGCGATCGCAGGAAATTCGCTGTGCATCATGAGCGCAAGCCAGAACCAGTCCGAAAAGCTTTTGGCTGTCTCTGCAAGTCCGCCGACGTCGCTGCCGTCAACAACGCACCTCTCCATAAGCGACTTCACTCTGTCCTTTTCAGCTTCGCCGCATTTGAGGTTTATAAAAAGCTGCTGCTTCGCTCGGGTAAGTCCCACATAGAGCAGACGCATCTCCTCACTGCGTGTATCACGCTGTCCCTCGCTGCACAGCATTACCTGCTGAAACGTCCTGTACCGTCTGAGAAGCTCCTTTTCGCAAAGGATAAAGCCAATTCTGCCGTCGTCGCTGCACATAACTCTTTCGGAATCGAACCTGAATTCATACCCCAGCTCCGCTATAAACACAAACGGGTACTCCAGTCCCTTCGATTTGTGGAGCGTCTGAACCACCGCATAGTCCCCCGAAGCGGCGGCGACCTTTCCCTGCTCGTAGTCTCCGCTTTCGAGAACACGGTCAAGATGCGCCACAAAGCCGCTTAGTCCACCGCCGCCGTCAACCGCCGCAACAGTCTCATAGTTCTGCGCGTATTGAATGAGCAGACGGAGATTTGCACGTTTTTTCTCGCCGTCCGTGTACTGCTGCATTACCGAAATAAAGTCGGTAGTGTCGTATATAGAACGTATCAGCTCCCCTATCGTCATAGTCACCGCATTCAAGCGGAATCCGTCTATTGCCGCCGCAAATTCCTTGCAGCGTATAGAGAGTTCCGTGTCTATTCCCGATAATTCGCCGTTTGCCGCTGCTTTTACAAGAGTATACAGACGCTTTTTTCTGCCGCAGGCTTTGAGTACAGCCAAGTCCCTCATGTCAAAGGGGTACATCGGAGAAACCATTACCGCCGCCAACGGAACGTCCTTCAGCGGATTGGCAATAATTCGCAGAAGATCGGTCAAAACGGCTATTTCCTGCGATTTAAGATAACCCTTTTCGTCGTTTCCCCGAACGGGTATACCTCTTTTTTCAAGAGCCTTTGCATATATATTCGCAGCAGGATTTGTACGCACAAGTATACAGAAATCCTTTGGAGTGCATTTGCGCTGAGTACCGTCATTTTCTGTGACTGCCGCTCCGTTTTTCAGCATTTCGGCAATTTTATCCGCCGTCAGCTCCGCCTCGATACGCTCGTCCGCCTCGGTGTTCTGCATATCCGCAGAATCTGTATCTATAAAAAATATGCGAGCGAGCCGTTCGTCCGAGTTTTCAGCGTACTGACCTGCTCCGAAGTAAAGCTTTTCGGAATCGGTGTAGTCAATATCGCCGCAGCTTCGCGTCATCAGCTCTCCGAAAATAAAATTGACAAAATCAATAACTTCGGGGGAGCTTCTGAAATTTTTGTTGAGCAAGATCGCCTTGTTTTCCGAGGGACTGTCGGGGGTATACTTTTCAGAAACTTCCATGACGTCAATGAAATTCTTGGGATTTGCCAGTCGGAAACGGTATATCGACTGCTTAACGTCCCCAACGACAAAAGCATTTCTGCCATACATGGGTCTGCCCGTTTTATCATGCTTATATCCCTTTGAAAGCAGCTTGAAAATAAGGTCCTGCTTGTTATTTGAATCCTGATATTCGTCCACAAGGATAATATCATACTGCTCCGCTATTCTTTTTGCTGTCTCGGACTGAAATACCCTGCCGTCCTCATCATAGTCCGACAAAAGCTCCAGTACAAGACGTTCGCCGTCGTCAAAGCTTATGGAATTTTTGGCGCACTTTCTTTGCCATACAAGAGTACGGAACCTCTTGACCGCCTCGGCAAGCAATTCTGCGACCTTTCCCGATTCCTCAAAATCACGGGGAGCTGAAATGAAACACGGCGTTACGTCTTTCATTATCGCCTTTATACGTTCGCGCCGCGCTTTGAAAACCTCTCTCAAAGCCGCATTGTACGTGATTTTTCCTCGCAGTACAACAAGTCTCGAAAAGTTCAGAGCGTACTCAACGTCCTCTTTATCGGGAAAACGCCGATTTTCTGCGATCGTGAGCAGAGACTCCACCCTGCCGAAGTCCTCCTGCGCCTGCAAAAGCGACTTTTCAGCCTGCGGAATCGTCATATCGGGGAAAATCGCTTCAACGGCAGAAATATTCTCCTCGGCAAGCCTGAGAGCCGTTTGCAGCTTTTTTGTAATATCCTCGAAAAACGCTTCATAGTATACAGAATCGGAAAACTCCTTTTTATATTCCGAAACCGCCGTATCAAGCCACTTCTCGCCCATTGCAACAGACGAAAGGAATCTGTCCGTCCCAAGAACGGCGTCAATAAGCGGCTGTCTGTCGCTGATACAAAATTTATCGTAAAGATACGAGATCTTTTCATACTCCTCACGGCTGTATATATCGAGCAGTTCATTGATAGCCTGCTCCTTTATGACCCTTTCATCGTTTTCGTCAAGCACGCCGAATCCAGAGGTTATCCCCTGCTCCGTGATGTTATCCCTTAAAAGCTCGAAGCAAAACGAGTTTATGGTGGAAATTTTCGCGCTCTGTAAAAGTACCTGCTGCCGAAGCAGATACGTGTCGTTCGGGCGGTCGTTTATAAGCTGCCTGAGCCGCCTGTCAAGCTTTTTTTTAAGCTCCGAAGCCGCTGCGTTGGTGAATGTTACCGCAACTATCCTGTCCGCTCTGACCCCCGAATCAGCGTCCGCAAGGAGCTTTACAAGGCGTTCCGTAAGTACGGCGGTCTTTCCGCTTCCTGCCGCCGCCGATACGATAAACGAGGCGTTCCGCGCGTCTATGGCTGTCTGCTGCTGTTCTGTCCAGTTCATTCCTCTGTCTCCTTTCCCAATATCAAAGCCGCTTCTTTTAGCTTCTCGGAACTCGGTTCACGGCACACTCTGCCGCTGCCGTTTCCGCATATATTTGCGTACTTGCAATAGCTGCACGGAACTTTTCCGCCCGACCTCAACGGTACTGCTTCGATAGCGCCGTCAAGCATGGATTCCGCAGCTTCTTTGAGACAGCCGTAAACGTAATCCCTCAGACGGTTCATTCCGTATTCGGAAACAACGCTTGAATATCTGTCGAAATCCCCGTCCTTTTTCAGCTTGACGGGAATGTATTTTCCGCCTATGCCGTGTTCCATTTTTTCGAGGACTTCCCTGCTGTCAATAAGCAACCCTGTTGTTTTAAGCTCCGAATCGACTGCGGCGCTGTTATATTCCTCTATTTTGGACGGGTCTACGCTTATATTCGAGAGCCTAAGCGGTGTGTAAAGCACTCCGGCAGGTTTGCAGTCCTCATAAACTCCGCCATTTTCGCATGCGGCAAAAAGATACAGCAGCATTTGAAGATTAAGTCCCCCTGCAAGCGTATTTTCGTTGATAAACTTTTTACTGCTCTTATAGTCCACCACCCGAAGATATTTCTTTCCGTTCACATCGCAGACGTCCGCTCGGTCTATTATGCCGCCGAAAAGCAGCTCCCTTCCCTCGCCGAAGCCAATACTTACGGAATGAGTTTCACGCAGGTTCAGTTCGAAAGCATCGGGAACAAAATCGCTTGCCATAAGAGAATGCTGCGTGTGCAGAAATACGTCCCCAAGACGTTCCGTAAGCTTGTTGAAAAACAGCTCGAATCTCGGAGTTTTGCCGAAATCCCCTGCCATTTTCTCCTTGCGGTAAACATCTGCCTCCGATTCTATCTCCCTTTGAAGCTGTTCGTAAGACATGGAAACAAACTCGGATTTTGACCTTGACCCGAGTATTTTCTGAAAACAACTGTGCGTAAGCTCGCCTGTAATTCTCCTGTCAAGCTCTATTTTTTCGGGAATTTGCAGTTTCAGCATATTTTCGCAGAAGTGCATGAAATGACACTTATTATACTTCTCCATTGCAGACGGCGACAAATACAGCGGTTCAAAGCTTTCAAGCTTCTCCATAACAGAACGGTCAATGCGGTATTCGGGAGTCTGCCCCGTTTTGCTGAGAGCCATTGTTATTTTTCGGCGGTATTCCTCGTCCGCAAGCAGAGCGGCGCGTATCGAAACCGTTTCAGCGGTATTTTCTGCCCTGTCCTGCATATAATGATAGTACGCCGCTTTCTTTGTAACGGCATAAAAATCGGGCGTGAGACTGCTTTCCGTTATCAGCATATTACTGCCGAACATCTCACGTATCTGCTCAATGATACGTGACGGATACTTAGCCTGTCCCGAAAGGTCGGACAAGGGATAGCTCAGATACAGCTTCTCAGACGCCGTAGACAGCGCCTTATATGCAATTAGACGTTCCGAAGCTATAAGGTCGGTCAGCGGACGGGCAATGTCAAGACCGTGCTTTGAAAGGGTCTGCTTGTCCCCCTCCGTAAAAAGACCGTGAAGATTCACCTGATTCGGAAAATCCCCCTCAGCCGCGCCCATAACGAAGATGACCCTCGGCGAACTCAGTCGCGCTGTTCTTGCCGACGCCGCCGTAACAGCGTCAAGGGTTCTCGGGGGAACTGAATAGCTTATCTGCCCTATCATGGAACGCAGAATATCCGCAAGCTCTCGGAATTTCAGCGGCTCGTCGCCCAGAGTATCGGCAGCTCCGTCAAGTATATCCATGAGACAGCCCCAAAGTCGTTTAAGCTCCGCCGCTTCGTTGTCGTGGTCTGTTTTTATGAGCCTGTTCATGAGTTTGCCGAGGTTTCGTTCAGCATTGCTTTCCGTAAGGTACTTGTACAGCAGACCGCAGAAATACTCGGCTGAATTTTCCTTGACAAGCTTTTTCCTGAGCTTCAAAAGAGGAACAACGGTACGGCTTCTCAGTTCTTCTATCAATTCAAGCGAATCGTCCTCGGCTGTAAACTGTTCCGCCCACATATCGCCGTCAACGTCCCATTTGTAGCAGTAATTTTCAAGGAGCGAAACATCGGTAAGCTCGGCTTCAAGAAGTCCGCATTTAAGAAGTCTGAAAATCTGCTCGCTGCGCATTTTTTTAGCCGTCAGCAGATCGAGGAGCGACAGGAAAAACACCATTACCGCCGTATGACCCACAGGCTGCTCGATACTCATAAAATACGGAATATCATATCTTGCAAAGGCGGCTTTGAGTACGTCGGCGTAATCCTCGATATTATTTGAAATAACGGCTATATCCCTGAATTTCAAGGTACTGTCGGCATAGACGAGCCTTCGCAGCTCGGCACATATGTACTCGGCTTCTCCGTACATATCACGAGCTTCAAAAATACGGATATTATGCGGCTCGGGAGCGTTTTCGGGACAATTCGGCAGATTACGCATCGCCCTTTCGCTGAGATATTTCAAGTCGTCATATCGGAAACGGCGGCTTTCTTCAAGCTTCGTAAGCTTGACGGAAACGTTCAACTCACGGCATAGCTCCGAAAGCTGTCTGTAGGTCGAGTTCACAGTCTCAAAAAGCGTAAACTCCCCTGCATTGACATCATCGGTACGCAGGGTAATGACCGTATTTTCAGCCGAAGAAAAAATCACTTTCAGCATATCTATCTGATCGGCGGTAAAGCTTTCAAATTCGTCGAGAAAAACGGTTTTCCCCTTGAAAAAACGCTGCATATTTGCAATTTTAGCCGCTTCACGTATATTTTCAAGGTGTTCCTTGAACCCATATTGTTCCATAAGAAATTCATATTCGTAAAAAATATTGGCAATGTCCGTAACCTTGTCATGAAGCCTGCTGTCGAGAAGCTCCGATTTAAGCATCAGTCGCTGCGGCGAAATTCCAGCCTTTTTCATATCGCTGATAAGTTTAAGAGCGTCCTCCGCAAATCCCGTGTATGCGCTGCTTTTGGCGAAAAATTTCAACTGCTCGGGATTTTTTCTTGCACCGTCCACCGCGCGGTATATCAGTATAAGGCGAGCCATATCGTCCGCATATTCGCCTTTTCTGTCAGGCTCGCCGTAAAGCTGGAAAAGCTGACGCGCAAGACTGCTGAACGTAAGGGAAAAAAGGCTGTTAAATTCTTTCGCCCCAATATAAAAGTACAATTTTTTATCAAACTCTGTGGAATACTGCTCGGGAACAAGAACTATCCGTTCTTTGTCGGCGCATTCCTTTATCCTTTTGAACATTTCGGTGGTTTTACCCGTACCCGATGCTCCTGTAATAAACTCCGTCATAAAAACTCCTTCATTAGAGCCTGTTCAGAAAATCCGCACACGCCGAGATACTGAACAGGTTCTAAAAAATCAACGCCGCATAAGCTGTGCGGCGTTGATATACTCAAAACATAAAATTAAATATTATTCGATTGTTTTAGGATAGCCGTTCAGACCGTTTTTCGCTATGATAGACGGGAACTTATCCTTGCTGTAATGTGAATATCCTCCGACAGCATAGTCCCACTCGCTGACCATGCCGCAGTGTCCCCAATATATTACGGGCGTTTCCTGCTCATTAAACAGCCATACGCTGTACTTTTTAAACAAGCCGACGTCGAGCTGTTCCGCCAACAACGTATCATATGCGGCAATTCCCACAAAATACCTGCGTTCCTCCAAATACGAACAGAAAGCGTCCGCATTTTCGGAAAGCTGTGCAGCTCCCACACCGTAATCCGAAATATCGGACTTATTGAACCAATAATACACTGGGTATTCAAGCTTGACCGTACTGAGCATATTGTAAAGCTTTTCGGCGTTTTGGCTTGCCGTACCCGAGGAAGTCTCCACGGCAAGATAAATGATTCCGCAGTCGATACCCTCCGCATGCGCCGCGTCTATATTCGCCTTTACAGCGTCAAGCTCCTGAACGGAATCGACCTCAAGCATAGCATATTGGTATTTGTCCTTATCAAACTTATCCCAATCATATGTTACTGACGTATCTTCAATAATATATCCTCTCGGGATCGTTGTCGCAATTGTCGAAGTTGTCGATGCCGTAGTAGTTTGCTGCGTTGTCTGAGTATCGGTAACAACAGGCTGCGTCACAACAGGAGTCGAAGTAACGGGAAGTCGTCCGTCCTTTGGATTTACGCCTATAATTGAGGGATAATCCTTGTAGCAGTAATCCTTATCGACCTCAGTCGGTACTCCGGGAGCAGTTCCCGAACCCGTATACTGCCACATTCCGTACTGACCCTTATACCAGCTTACGGAACTGCCATATTCGGCGACCCATACGTCATATTTAGACAAAACGTGCTTGTATATGCTGTTTTCAAGATAGCTTCCGCTGCCGTAAACGCCTACATAGTAGCCGTTTTCCTCCATAATTGTACAAAACGCATCGACCATAGCCGAAAGCTCCGCAACGGACAGATTTTTCAAAGCCCATTCGTACTCAAAGTCGTAATAAATGGGGTATGTAAAGCTGTAGCCCTTTATGACTTCAAGACACGCCTGCGCTTCGAGCTTTGCGTCCTCCACCGACTTAGCATAGCTGAACCAGTATATTCCGACGTCCATTCCTGCCGCCTGCGCATTCTGCATATTCTTATGGAAGTAAGGATCGACCTGATTTGAAAATTTTCCGAAGCCTGCCTGAATGATCGCATAATCGACCTCTCCGCTCGCTTTGGCAGTCTGCCAGTCAACGTCAAGCTGATACTTAGCGACGTCTATTCCGTTAAGGCACAATGCCGTAGCTGTAGTAACAGGCGCGGTACTTACGGCAGACGAAGAAGAAGTCGGTGTTGTTACGGGAGCTGTGATAGGCGCTGAGGTAATTGGTGTGGTCGGTATTGCCGTAGTTACCGGCTTCTCCGATGTAGTAAGCTCCGTTGACGTTGTTAAAACTGTTGCCGATGTGGTCTTTTTCGTTGCAGTAGTGGAAGTAGTCGTTGTCTTTTTTGTTGAAACAGTTGTCGTTGTAACAGTTGTCGTTGCAGTTGTTGTGGCTGCCGTTGTTGTGGGAACGATGCCGTAGTATGCGTTATAAATGTCAAACACGTTGAAAGGCTTTTCCGTCACCGAAGCAGGGTCTTTACTTTTTTCCGAAAATGTGTTATCATATGTATAGTCTTTTTCGACTGCGCTGCACGGGACAGACGAGATCGAAAGAAGTCCGAGACTGACAGACAACACAGCAGACGTTATTCTTCTGACTAAACTCATTGGTTATCATCTCCTTAAAATGTCGTGGGCGTACTTCTTATTCGTGTATACAATGCTTACCCCAACAGCAGGCACATCAAACCGCTTTATCACCACTCCGCTTCTATACCATTAATAGACCGAATCTACTTCAGCCTGCACTCTAATTGTATCATAATTATTACAGAATTGCAACAATTTTACTACAAAATGCGAAAGTCTCACGGAATTTCGTCAAACTATACTAAATGTACTCTCGATATTTGTACAAAATCACAAATTTTTTACAGAGGTGAAAAATGAAAGAATTTAATATCACACAGAATGACAGCGGTCAGAGAATAGATAAATTCCTGCAAAAGGCTATGCCCGAGCTTCCCAAAAGCATGATGTACCGACTTATCCGCAAAAAAGATATAAAAATAAACGGCAAACGCTGTGAAATTTCCGCAAAGCTTGCCGAGGGGGATATTGTCCGTGTGTACGTCAAGGACGATGTTTCAGCTCCTAAGCGGCACGACATGAGCTTTATCAATGCCGATACGGAGCTGAACGTGATCTATGAGGACGACAACATCATTATCGTGTTCAAGCCTGTGGGACTTGACTCGCACAGCAACGGCGAAAATAACCCCGATACTCTGATAAACCGAATAAAGCTTTATCTTTACCGTAAGGGGGAATACGCTCCCGATACCGAGAATACTTTCTCCCCTGCTCTTTGCAGCAGGCTTGACAGGAATACCTCGGGACTTGTGACTGCGGCAAAAAATGCGGCTTCGCTTCGGGAACTGAACGAGGGCATCAAGTCGGGCTGCATACATAAAATTTACCGCTGTGTCGTTGTCGGAAAGCCTGCAAAGTCTGAGGACATACTCACCGCCTACCATTTCAGGGACGAGGGCAGAAATATGGTGCGTATAAGCAGCGAACCGAAAGAAGGATTCAGACAGATACGCACAGGCTACAGACTTTTAGCCGAAAAATCAGGACTTTCGCTGCTTGAAATACGGCTTTATACGGGACGTACTCACCAGATAAGGGCGCACCTTGCGCATATCGGTCTGCCTATCCTCGGGGACGGAAAATACGGAAATATCGCCGCAAACAAACGCTTCGGCATTTTCCGTCAGCAGCTTTGCGCATACGAGCTGGAATTTGATTTTCCGGAAAACTCGCCGCTCCGATACCTATGCAATATCCACCCAAAGTCCCCCGAAAATTTATATATGATCCAATTTTAAATTTTACAATAAACTTAAGCAGGGGGACTCTGTCCCCCTGCACCCCCTGCCAAAGGGGTGACCCCTTTGGAATCTCTGTTGTCGTGAATTGGGCTGTGAAAATCCCAAAATCTACACTATACTGTTAGTCTCCATGATTTTCACAGCCCAATTCACGAGAATGGACACCAAGAGTTCCCTCTTTAACAGAAAGTAAAGGATAACAAAAATCTTCTGTACAAATTTGCTGTAAACCTTAAAATTGATTTTCAATAACTTGACTTTTTCGCATTAAAGTAGTATAATAGACCTAAACAGGACTAACGAAAAGGAAGTAATACTCATGAAAATTTTAGTAGTCGGACTGGGTCTTATCGGAGGCTCGATCTGCAAAGCTTTGAAAAAATACACCTCCCATTTGGTCACAGGCTGCGATCTGAACCACGATATTGAATTTTCAGCCCTGAGAGATGTCGCTATCGACAAGGAATTTGACGGCAGCTTCAGCGGATACGATTTAGTCATAGTCTCGCTTTTTCCCGACGCTGCGGAACGCTATCTACGGGAAAATATCGGTAAATTCGATAAAAATACCCTTATCACCGATGTTTGCGGCATTAAGGGAAGTTTCTCACTGAGAGTTAAAAAAATGGCTGAGGACTGCGGACTTCGTTATGTCGGCATACACCCTATGGCAGGAAAGGAGTTCGGCGGCTACCATAACAGCAGCGCCGATCTGTTCCAGAAAGCAAACTTTATAATCGCGCCTTTTGAAAACAGCAGAACCGAGGATATTGATCTGCTGACGAATCTTGCAAAAGAGATCGGCGCAGGAAAGATCGTGGTAACTACTCCCGAAAACCACGACAAAATGATAGCGTACACCTCACAGCTTGCTCATATCGTGTCCTCCGCATACGTAAAAAGTCCCGAGCTTGACTTGGAATGCGGTTTCAGCGGCGGCAGTTTTCAGGATATGACAAGAATTGCCACCATGAACGAAAAAATGTGGACCGATCTGTTTATGCAGAACAGAGAAAATCTGATGTACGAGCTTGAAATTCTAATTGAAAATCTGACGAAATATAATACGGCTCTTAAAAATGCCGACAGCGAAGAAATGCTTCGGCTTATCGCCGAGGGCAGGCAGCTCAAGGAAGAAAACCTCCGCCACCGTCAGGGACAGCCGAATTAACGCAATAAATCCCCTTTGTCGCCAAAACAAAGGGGATTTTTATTTATAATAAAAATCTTACATAAACATGGTGCTGATATTATGCTCACGGGCGTAGCGTTCCGCCTTTTTGCGGTTGACCTGCTTCAAAATACGCAGAATAAGCTTCTGCCCTTTTTTTACCGTTGTCTGATTGTAGTCAACGCCCTCGAACTCAGCGATTTTTACGTTATAAATATTCTCGCAGCCGCAGAATGCGTCGTCGCGGACATCTTTTGTCTGAACGCTGATACGAACGTCCGTAAGCTTGGTACAGCCGTAAAATGCCCAACTGCCCACAGTTTTTACAGACGAGGGTATCGTGATCTCCTCCAGCGACCTACACCACGAAAATGCGCTTTCGCCGATACTTGTGACCGAATCTGCAATAACGATCTTCTTTAAGCCGTAGCATTCGGAAAACGCCGCATTTCCGATAGCTTCCACAGAATGAGAAATAATTACCCGATTAAGATTGCGGCAGGCAAAAAAGCTTAAATCGTTTATTCTTTTTATTTGTCCCGGGAAAATCAGCTTGCGTATGGAGCTGCATCTGCCAAAAGCTCCCTTGCCGATATTTTTAAGAGAATTAGGGAGATCAAGCTCTTTAAGCCGCTGACATTTCAGGAAAGCGTTTTCGCCGATAGACTCCAAATTTCTCGAAAAAACAATTTCTTCCAAATTAACGCAGTGGGCGAAAGCAAAGCGGTCAACAGTCTTGACGCTGTCGGACATAATAATCGTTTTTGCCGATTTATTGCCTCTGAATGCGTATTTTCCTATAGAAGTTATCGTATCGGGGATATGTATTACTTCGTTAGTGCCAATATATTTTATAAGCAAAGTTCCGTTTTTACCAAGAGCCATATTGTTCACATCGTCGATTTCAACAGTTTCGACCTGCTCGATGTCCTTGTCACTGTATAATTCGTTGATTTTTTCACGGGACATTGCCTTAGTTGTCGTTTTTTTCACCGCTTCGGGTTCGGCTTTCTTTGGCTGAGCAGTCTCGTTGACCTCTCTGAATTCCTCACGCGAAAGAACGATCTCGGGCATTTCTTTTTTCTTTTCTTTTGCAGGCTTTGGAGCGTCTGAGATCACCTGAACATTGTTCGGCTTTTTTTGGGGGATCTTCTCCGACTTTGCTGTTTCTTGCGCAGCCGAAAGAGAACTCTTTTCAACGCCGTCCGACGATTTTTTTACATTTATTTCTTCAATAAAAATTGTTTTCGGCTTTTCCTCTGCTTTTTTCTCGGGTTTGGGAGTTTCCTTTGGCTTTTCCTCAGCTTTTTCCTCGGGTTTGGAAGTTTCCTTTGGCTTCTCCTCTGCTTTTTTCTCGGGTTTGGGAGTTTCCTTTGGCTTCTCCTCTGCCTTTTTCTCGGGTTTTGGGGATTCCTTTGGCTTCTCCTCTGCCTTTTTCTCAAATTTGGGAGTTTCCTTTGGCTTCTCCTCAGCTTTTTTCTCGGGCTTTGGATTTTCCTTTGGCTTTTCCTCCGCTTTTTTCTCGGGTTTTGGAGTTTCCTTTGGCTTCTCCTCAGCCTTTTTCTCAAATTTGGGAGCTTGCTTTGGCTTTTCCTCCGCTTTCTTCTCGGGCTTTGGATTTTCCTTGGGCTTTTCCTCCGCTTTCTTCTCGGGCTTTGGATTTTCCTTTGGCTTTTCCTCCGTCTTTTTCTCGGGCTTTGGAGTTTCCTTTGGCTTCTCCTCCGCCTTTTTCTCGGGTTTTGGAGTTTCCTTTGGCTTCTCCTCAGCCTTTTTCTCGGACTTCGGGGATTCCTTAGACTTCTCCTCCGCCTTTTTCTCGGGTTTTGGAGTTTCCTTTGGCTTCTCCTCAGCCTTTTTCTCGGGCTTTGGAGTTTCCTTGAGCTTTTCCTCCGCCTTTTTCTCGGACTTCGGGGATTCCTTAGACTTCTCCTCTGCCTTTTTCTCGGGTTTTGGAGCTTGTTTTGGCTTCTCCTCCGCTTTTTTCTCAGGCTTTGGAGTTTCCTTTGGCTTCTCCTCTGCCTTTTTCTCGGACTTCGGGGATTCCTTAGACTTCTCCTCCGCCTTTTTCTCGGGTTTTGGAGTTTCCTTTGGCTTCTCCTCTGCCTTTTCAGCAAACTTTTTTACATCAGCGTTTTCAAGCGCAGAAGAAATTTTTATATCCTTTTCCTCAGCAGCAAAATTCTCTTTAGAGGCTTTGCGAACTCTTACTATTTTAGTTACTTTCATGTATATGCACCTCTTAGGGGATAAATTTTAAGAAAAAATGAATACATCAATTAAATTATAGCATAGTTCTAAGCAAAATGCAAGAAAACATTTTACTTTTCGATTATTTTTGTAGGAAATTACCAATAAATGAATTATATTTGTACAAATTACCCAAACATAATTATGCAAAATATTTGCAAAATAATTGCAAAAGTTATTGACTTTACGAAAACCAAAATGTATAATGAACTTGCAAGCTTGCGAAAGGAAAAATGTAATGAAAAAATTAATTGCTTTAATATTATCCGTGGCAGCTCTGACATCATGCTCAAATGTCGGAAAGCTCCCGAGATCCGATGATAACTCCGCCAACGATATATCCTCGGCAGTTCAGACCGAGGAGCTTTCAGCCGCTTCAAACGGCTACAAAGCCATAGAAATAGAACTTCCGATAGATTACGGGTACATAAGCAGATTTATCACTTTGCCCGACTCGGACAAATTCTATTTGCAGCGCAATTGGTGCAGCAACAAAGAATGCCCCGATCCAAATTCGCCCACAGGTATGATAGAAGTCCCGAATACTTTTGAAAGCATTGACGAATTCAAAGACCTTACTTTTAAGCAGCCCGATGAGTTTTACAGCGCAGACTACGCCAACAGCGATATACTTTTCAACACCGACGGCTCTTTTATAACGCTGCTCGTCATGGAGGATCACGGAGGAATGAAGCTCCCCGATGAATATGACGAATCCTTTGATTACAATACATATAACTCGAACTGCACGTATTCATTCAAGCTTGTCAAATACAGCAGCAACTGCGAAGTTCTCTGGGAAACTGATTTTGAACCTACCGATGACTTCTATGGAAACTCGGGAGATATGGTATATTTAGCTTACCAATCTACAATAGCTGACGGAGACAGTATACTTGTTTCCACCGAGTCCGGAAAGGTTTTCAGAATTTCGCAAAACGGCGACATCTCTCAGGTCTTTGCCCTTGAAGGCGATCCTTATGAAATTTCTGCTCCTTCTCTTATGCGCGACCGTGACGGAAAGCTTGTTTTATGTATCAACGACGAGACCACCGATGAAAACGGCTACTTAAAATTCTGCACGTATCTCTGCGATTTCGGCGAAGACGGTTATGTCGGAGAACCGTTCGCAAATTTCTCCAACGATAACGAGCCTTTCGGTATTACTCCCGGAAGCGGTGAATACAGATTCTACGTATCTCTTACCGACGGTCTGTACGGAATTAACGACGCAGGGGAAGAAAAGCTTATTATCGACTATGAGGACATCAGCCTTGAAAGCGGTCCGACAATTTCATTAGGCGATAACGTTTTTCTTACGGCAGTTGACGACAATGATTCTGCAAACACGCATCTTTACAAAATAGTCCCCAGAGAGCCGGGAGAAACCGACGAGCGCATCGAAATATCCATTGCCAATCCGTACAATTACATTCCGAGGGAGCTTATCAACGACTTCAATAAATCTCAGGACACCTACAAGATCAAAACAGTGGAATTTGAACAGTCTGATGAAGAACTCGGTCAAGGCTCGCTCAATAACAACGCGCTTAATATGGCGCTGATAAAAGGAGAAGCCCCCGACATAATTTACGGTCTTGATTTTGCGACATATCAGAATTATCAGCATAAGGGAGTTTTCACCGACCTCTATCCGCTTATGGAAAACGACCCGAAAATCAATAAGTCTACTATTTTGCCGAACTTCTTAAAAGCTATGGAAACGTCCGACGGCTCGCTTTATGCGATTTGCAATTCATTCGGGGTTTCAACAATGGTAGCCAAAACAAAGGTTTTCAGCAAAGAAAACTGGACGTTTGACGAAATGGCAGAGCTTTACGAAAATCCTCCCGTAAACGCTGTCCACAGGTACGACGGCTACAACAAGGAAGAAATGTTCAACGACCTATCATATTGCTTTGACGACCTTATCGACTACGAAACGGCGACCTGCAATTTCCAATCGGAGGAATTTATAAAGCTCCTTGAATTTTGCAATCGTTTCGTTGACGTAGTTCCAATGCCCGATAAGTTTACAGAAGGTGCAGAAGCTAATCAGAATTACTGGACAGACCGCTTTACATGGCTCAGAGATGATGCGATCCTTAATGAAACAATAGCTCCGCTCGGATATTCGCTATGCAAGTATTTGCAGGGCGGCGGCGAGGAACTGACTTTCGTCGGCTACCCCTCGTCCAACGGCAAGGGCGGCAGATTGTCGGTAGAAACGCTTGTCAGCATTACCGAAAACTGCAAATGCAAGGAGGGCGCATGGACGTTCATCAGCTATTATATCGAGCAATCAATTAGTTCAGGTCCCTACAACGGTGAATCGGGAGGAATGCCGATACTTTCCGAAAGCTTTGAAAAGCTGATGGACAGCGAAATGACCGCCAATCACACGGCAAGCGGAATGGAGATACCGAATATTACGCAGGCAGACAGAGATATGCTGGCAAATTACATAAAGTCCTGCGATACGCTGGGTACGCTGCTCGATGAGGATATACAAAACGTATGCTCGGAAGAAACCGCTCTGTATTTCGCAGGTCAGCAGACTGCCGAAACGACAGCCGAGCATATTCAGAACAGAGTGTCTATCATAATAAGCGAAAAAAGCTGACAGACACGCCTATATTGCAAAAAAATCGGGTGAAATAATTCACCCGATAATTTTTTATATTTATTTTCTGTTTTTGAGAAGAGCTTCTATTTTAGCATGGGGGTCAAGTATCTTGCTGATAGATACGTCGTGGTTGATAGCTTCAATAAAGTACGCAATGTACTTTGAAACATCGACCTCGTGGAACCACGGACGGCTCAGCAGCTCGGGAGAACGGTAAGTGAGGTTAGTTCCGAGAACTCCGCTGATAACGCCTTCCTCATAAGCCTTATCGAACTTTTCGAGACCGTTGGTGAAAATAGTATATGTCGCATAGGTGAAAATTCTGTCCGCTTTCTTTTTCTTGAGGTTATAAGCAAGGTCGAGCATTGATTCGCCCGAGGAGATAATATCGTCCGCAACGAAAATATCCTTGCCCTCAACGGGATTTCCGAGATATTCGTGAGCAACTATGGGATTTCTGCCGTTTACGATAGTCGAGTAATCGCGGCGTTTGTAGAACATTCCCATATCAACACCGAGGACAGACGCGTAGTACATATTTCTGTTAAGTGCGCCCTCGTCGGGGGAAACAACCATGAACTTGTCCTTTGTAAGCTCGATGTCTTTTATGTCACGGAGAAGGCATTTAAGTACCTGATATGTGGGCATTACGTTATCGAAGCCCATAAGCGGGATAGCGTTCTGAACTCTCGGGTCGTGGGCGTCAAACGTTACGATATTTGAAACTCCCATTGCCTCCAGTTCCTGCAAAGCGCATGCGCAGTCAAGAGATTCGCGGTAGCTTCTGCGGTGCTGTCTGCCGCCGTAGAGAATGGGCATTATCACGTTTACACGGTGAGCCTTTCCCGACGCAGCCTGTATTATACGTTTCAGATCCTGAAAATGGTCGTCGGGGGACATGGCGTTCTCCATGCCGAAGTAGTCGTATTTTACATTGTAGTTGCCGACGTCAACGATAATGAAAAGATCCTTGCCGCGGACTGTCGATTTGATAAGACCCTTGCCGTCGCCCGAGGAGAATCGGGGACATTCAGCCTCGATAAGGAAGCTGTCGGTGTCGTAGCCTGCAAGTCTTGACCAGTCAACGAGATAATCGTTGATCTTAGCGCCAAGCTCCGTGATGCTGTTCATTGCGATGATTCCGATGGGCGCAGCGGAAATTTCGCTGCTGAAAAGATTTCCTCCGAATGCGGACATATTTTTGACTCCTTATTTTTATTTAAATTCATTTTATGAATTAAAAGCTCATTTACAGAAATTTTCGATATAATTTTCAATATCGTGTTCAATGATCTTCTTTGCGGCGTCTGCGTGATCGACCTCGTTGACTACCGTTGTTTTGCTTTCAAGCTCCTTGTAAACCGTGAAAAAATGTCTCATTTCATCGAAAATATGCTTTGGAAGCTGCTCTATATCCATGTACATGTTGTAATTCGGGTCGTCTACGGGGACGGCTATTATCTTATTGTCCTCATGGTCGTTGTCCATCATGCGGATAACGCCGATAGGATAGCATTTTACAAGCGTCAGCGGCATAAGCTTTTCCGAACACAGCACAAGCACGTCCAGAGGGTCGTTATCGTCGGAGTAGGTTCTCGGGATAAAACCGTAATTTGCGGGATAGTGAGTTGACGTATGGAGTATTCTGTCCATTTTTATAAAGCCTGTCTCTTTGTCCAGCTCGTATTTTATCTTACTGCCCTTGCCTATTTCGATAACGGCGAAGAACTGATCGGGACTTATTCGTTTCGGGCTTATATCGTGCCATATATTCTTCATGAAATCGCTCTCCCTTGTTTATACTGATCGAAGTTCGCTCTTTACGGGCGAAAGCTTGTCCGCACAGCGATGACAGATCAGTATCAACCGAATAAAAAAATCTTATAATAATAGTATAGCATATTTTCACGGTTTGTCAATATTAACAATGGACCTTTGTTGATTTTCGTCTATATGACGAATTTTTTTGAAATTAACTGCGAATTTTTTGGATTTTACGGCAACTTAACGTAAAACGTGCTAAATTAAGACCGCATTAAGTAATTTCAAAATATAAATCAGTTATATAAATTAAAAATACAAAAACTATTGATTTTTCTTTTGAATTGTTGTATAATGTTAATAGATGTTAGTGGTACGTGATTTTGTGTGTATAATTGTTTTAAAAATTTACTCGCCGACTGTTTGTAACAGCGACGAATTTAAACGGAACTCCGTCATAGTTTTTGATATGACTACAGGCAACCTCGCATGTTTTGGAGATTGCCTACACGGGATGGTGATTTGATCAATGAATAAAAAAATAGCTGTTATCGTTGCAGGCATAGATGAAACTTATCAGAGCAGTATACTTAAAGGAATACAGTCGTCGGCTTCAAAATTAGGTCTTAATTGCTTTATATTCGCCTCTTTCACGGGAGTAATGGATAATAAAAGCCATGATTTCGGTGAAATGAATATTTTTAAGCTGCCTGATTTCAAAGCCTTCGACGGTGCGATACTGCTTACGAATACGATCGACTATCAGCCTGCCGTTTCCGATATTCTCAAACGTATTATTTCCGCAGGCATACCGGCGGTAAGCATAGATAACGATGTACCGGGACTTTTTCATATTGGTATAGATAACTGCTCCGCCATGAGAGAAATAACGGAGCATTTTATAAAAGTTCACGGTTTCAGCAGATTTAATTATATTTCCGGCCCTGCCGATAATCCCGAAAGCGCGGACCGTCTTGGCGCGTTTCTGAAGGTTCTCGAAGAAAATGGGCTGACTATCGAGGACGACCGTATTTTTTACGGGGACTTCCGAGGAGCTTCGGGCAAAGCGGCTGTCGAGTATTTTCTGCACAGCGGCGACCCTCTGCCGCAGGCTATCATCTGCGCAAACGATGTTATGGCTGCCGCCGCCGTAAACAGTCTTCATGAGGCAGGCTACCTGATACCAAAGGAAATAGCTGTGTCGGGATTCGACAACGTTTTCAGCAATCATAATCTGAGGGTAGAGCTTACGTCCGTAGACCGCCCTTTGCTGCAATCGGGACGGCTTGCCTGTAGAATGCTTTTCAATAAATTTAACGATATTAAACAGTCCGCGAGCGTTATACTTAATATGTCTCCTCGGTTTACCGAAAGCTGCGGCTGCAAGGACAGCGCAATTCAAGACGTAAAGGAATACAAAGAGCTGAATATCGCCAATTACAGCCGAATCGAATCCATGAACCACTATATGTCCGTTTTTAACCGTCTTTCATGCGAGCTTAACGGCGCGGATAATTTTGACGATTATATCCTTTCAATGAAGAATTTTATAAAATTCATGGATCCCGAGGAATTTTATTTCTGTCTCAACGAGAACTGGGATTCCCAGTTTATCGAGGATAACGGCAATATCCGCAAAAAGGAGGATATTCCCACTTCTTATACCGAAAATGTAAGTATTCCTATTGCCTATTGTAAAGGGGAGTTTTTTGACGATGTAAAAACAAGCGTCGGAGAACTTATCCCGAAGCTCCCCGATAATCAGGACGGCGAGAAATTTTATTATTTTCTGCCGCTTCATTTCGGCGAACGGTGTCTCGGCTATATGGCGACAAATAACTGCCGTGTATCGCTTCATAACGCCATGTTTCAATCGTGGTGCATTACGGTAAACAACTCCCTTGAAAATATCCGCAAGAGGAACGCCCTCGATTACGCTGTGAAAAAGCTCGGCAATCTCTATGCGCAGGATACGTTTTCGGGCATTTACAACCGCAACGGATTCGTTCTCGCAACTACGGAGATTTTTAGAAACTGCGCCGAGTCCGCCCGAAATATCATGCTCATGTTCATTGACCTTGACGGCTTGAAGGGAATAAACGATACGTTCGGTCACGCTGTCGGCGACGAGGCTATCCGCGCGGTAGCCGATGTGCTTACCCGTTCATGTACGGAGGGAGAGATATTCTGCCGTTTCGGCGGAGACGAGTTTATAGTTTTTGCCGCAGATTTTTCCGATGAGGACGCAAAACAGCTTACCGCAAAGATACAGGAAAATATTCTTTGGTACAATAATGCGTCGGATAACGGATACGAGCTTTCCGCTTCCACGGGTTACGTTATTGCCGTTCCGAAAATGGGCGAGGATCTTTTCAGATTCGTTACCGAGGCGGATAAGGTAATGTACGAGACAAAGCGTAAGAAGAAAAAATCAAAGCATCTCAGAGGATAGTATCTATAAATAAATCCCGTCAGATCTGCAATCAGCCACAGCTTTGACGGGATATTAGACCTCCTTGAAAACTGAAAAACAGTTTACGAGGAGGTCTATTGCAATAACTTAATGAGGAGGAAAAAACATGATCTACAGAAGTTTTCAGGACATTAAGCTGTCGGGGCTTGGTCTCGGAATGATGAGACTGCCTGTAATTGACGGCAACGATTCGCAGATCGACGAAGCAAAAGCTGCCGAAATGATCGACCTCGCCATGAAAAGCGGCATCAATTACTATGATACCGCATGGGGCTATCACAACGGCAATTCGGAACTTACAGCAGGCAGATTCCTTTCAAAGTATCCGAGGGAAAGCTACTACCTTGCTTCAAAATTTCCGGGCTATGACAACTCGAATATGCCGAAAGTCAGGGAAATCTTCGAGAAACAGCTTGAAAAATGCCAAACGCCTTATTTTGATTTTTACTTATTCCACAACGTATACGAGGGAAACATTGACGACTATCTGAACCCCGATTTCGGTATCCTTGATTACCTTCTCGAACAAAAAAGGAACGGCAGAATACGTCACCTCGGATTTTCAGCGCACGGCGATCTGAACGTGATACAGCGTTTTCTTGACGCTTACGGCGAACATATGGAATTTTGTCAGCTTCAGGTAAATTACATGGATTGGCATTTTCAGAACGCTCAGGCAAAGGTGGAGCTTATCCAAAAGCATAATATCCCCGTCTGGGTCATGGAGCCTGTCCGCGGCGGAAAGCTTGCCGACGCTACCGAAAAAATGAAAAGCATTATGAGATCAATGCGTCCCGATGAAAGCGTTCCTGCATGGGCGTTCAGATTTTTACAGGCGATACCGGGCGTAACAATGGTGCTTTCGGGAATGTCCAACATGGAACAGCTAAAAGAAAATATCGCAATATGGAGCGAGGATAAACCGCTGAACAAAGACGAATTCAAGCGTATAGTCGCGCTTGCCGACGAGGAAACAAAGAAAGGCGGTCTCCCATGTACGGCTTGCCATTACTGTACGAGCCATTGTCCGCAGGAGCTGCCTATCCCCGACCTTATCGCGCTTTACAACGAACATAAAATAACAGGCGGCGGATTTCTTGCGCCTATGGCAGTCGGAAGCATGTCCGAAAATCAGCGTCCGTCAAACTGTATAGGCTGCCGAAGCTGCGAACAGGTCTGTCCGCAGCAGATAATGATTTCGGAAATGATGAAGGAATTTTCCGAAATGATAGGAATGTGATCATAAATAAGGAGGATTTACTATGTCAACTATCGCTAAAACTATGTCGAAGCCTCGACTTTCCGTAAAAGCGCAGACCCTTGCAGCTATCCTTGCCGTCATAGGAGCGGTTGCCGTTCCGCAGCTTTTCCACGCTATGGGAGCGGTCTCGGGTCTTGGTACATCTTTGGGCGAGACATTTCTGCCCATGCACCTGCCGATCATTCTTGTGGGACTTATTGCAGGTCCGTATGCAGGAGCGATCTCGGGACTTCTCGGACCTCTCGCAAGCCATCTTATGACAGGTATGCCCGGCTCGGTTATGCTGCCGATCATGATGATCGAGCTTTGCGCATACGGTGCTTTAGCCGGACTTCTCGGAAACGTAAAAATGCCGAACATATCAAAGGTTCTGTTAGCTCAGATAGGCGGACGTGCAGTTCGTGCCGCTGCCGTTCTCATAGCGGTATACGCTTTCGGAAACGAGAATATTAAGGTCGCATCTATATGGAATTCCGTTATTATCGGAGTTCCGGGACTTGTTCTGCAATGGAGCTTGCTGCCGCTTCTTATGTACAGAATAGAAAATCTGAAAAAGAATGAGCAGTGATCTTGAAAAAGCCGCCGAACTGCTTAAAACAGGACGTTACACCTTTGCAGCGGTCAGCGGAGAAAAGGAAATAACAAGCGTTCACAGAGGCGTAAAACCGCTTCTGGAACTGCTTGACTGCGGAGAAAAACTGCATGGATTTTCCGCTGCGGATAAAGTTATAGGCAAAGCAGCCGCCTTTATTTATGTACTTCTAAAGCCCGATGAGGTCTACGCAGGAGTTATCAGCAGACCTGCTCTTGAAGTGCTTGAAAAATACGGCATCAGGACAAGCTTCGGAACTCTTGCCGAAGCGATACGCAATCGCCAAAACACGGGCTTCTGCCCTATGGAAACGGCAGTAAAAAACGCAAACTCTCCCGATGATGCGCTTGCGCTGATACGTAAAAACTCTTGCAGAAATTTCAAACCCCAATAACAGACCTGTTCAATAATTAAATTCAACAGACTCTCAAAAAAATATCCCGTCAACTCTGCGTAGGAACACAGTTTTGACGGGATATTTTATAAATTTTTACAGTCAAAAAATAATTTTATGCAAGTACAAAGCCGCCGACCTTTTCGTCAACAACATAGTAAACCATGTTATCCTCGGGTTTAACATAGAGATTTACGGTCTTGGGAGACTTTACGCCTGCATCAGACTTAGCTCTCTCGATAAGGTCTGCGTAGGAAAGCTCTGCGCCCTGATACTGAATAAAGAGATTTGTCTGTGAAGCAGCCTTTGAAGTAGTTTTCTTTGCAGCAGTCGTTTTCTTTGCAGCAGTCTTTCTGCCGGGAGTCTTTTTCTCTGCGGCTTTCTTTACAGTTTCCTTAACGGGAGCTGTCTCTGTGGCAGCTTCGGTCACTTCCTCAACGGGAGCAGCCTCAACAGCCTTTACTTCTTCTTTTACCTCTGCCGCCTTAGCGTTTCTTGCTTTTCTTGCCATTATAGTTTCCTCCGTAAATTACTTGTTTACTGCGCTTTTAAGCGCCTGACCCGCCTTGAATGCAGGAGCCTTAGATGCAGGAGCGATCATCTTCTCCTTAGTCTGGGGATTGATGACCTGCTTTTCCTTTCTGTCGCGAACCTCAAATGTTCCGAATCCTACGATCGAAACCTTATCGCCTTCTACAAGAGCTTCTGTGATAGCCGATACGATCGCATTAACAGCAGCCTCGGCATCCTTTTTGGTTGAATCTGTCTTTTCAGCAACTGCGCTGATAAGTTCTGTTTTAGTCATTTCATATTTCCTCCAATTCTTTTTGATAATTGCATTATATACCTATTATTGCGATTTGTCAAGCAAATTACGAAAAAATGACATTTCGACCGATTCTACGCCAAATTTCCAGTTCTTTTTATAGAAAACGACCATAGAAAAACCGCTATTTACCGTTGCCGCCCCGAGAGGTCGTTCATTTTGCAGGAAACATGGGACAACATTTGCATCACTCTGCGGTAAGCTCGCCGTTATCGAGGTCAATTGTAATGGTATCCCCTGCGGAGATATTTCCGCCGAGCAGCCGCTTAGCAGCAAGAGTTTCGACCTTACGCTGGATAAATCTTCTCAGCGGTCTTGCTCCGAAATTCGGGTCGTAGCCACAGTCTGCAATATAATTCTTGGCAGATTCGGTAACATTTATACGTATGTGCTTATCGTCAAGTCTCTTTTGCAGATCGGCAAGCATAAGCTCCACGATCTTCATTATTTCTCCCTTTCCGAGCGGCTTATAGAAAATTATCTCGTCAAGCCTGTTCAGGAACTCGGGGCGGAACTGCTGTTTAAGCATTGCTTCGACCTTTTCACGAGCCTCTGATGTGATCTCTCCGTCGTTTCCTATACCCTCCAGTATATAAGGCGAACCGAGATTCGAGGTCAGTATTATAACCGTATTCTTAAAATCGACCGTTCGTCCCTGCGAATCGGTGATACGTCCGTCGTCAAGTATCTGGAGCAGTATATTGAAAACATCGGGGTGCGCCTTTTCCACCTCGTCAAAAAGCACAACAGAATACGGCTTCCTGCGCACCGCTTCGGTAAGCTGACCGCCCTCATCATAACCGACATATCCGGGAGGCGCTCCGATAAGTCTGCTTACGCTGAATTTCTCCATATATTCGCTCATATCAATTCGGACGATATTTCTTTCGTCGTCAAAAAGCGTTTCCGAAAGAGCTTTGGCAAGCTCGGTCTTTCCTACGCCTGTAGGTCCTAAAAACAGGAAAGAACCGATAGGTCTGTCGGGAGACTGTATTCCCGCGCGTGAACGTATAATAGCCTCGCTGACCTTTGTTACCGCTTCATCCTGCCCGATAACACGCTTATGAAGAATACCCTCCAGACCGAGTATCTTCTCTTTTTCGCCCTCCATAAGCTTTGAAACGGGAATACCCGTCCAGCGGCAGACGATTTTTGCGATCTCGTCCTCGGTAACTCTGTCACGCAGCAGTCTACCGTCCTCCATATCGTGTTCTGCCTGCGCTTCAAGCTCCGCAAGCTTATTTTTCAACTGCGGAAGTCTGCCGTACTTCAATTCAGCCGCCTTATTCAGGTCATACTCACGCTCCGCCTGATCTATCTGACCGCTGACCGCTTCTATCTCCTCACGAAGCTTCTGAACTGCCGAAATATCGTTCTTTTCATTCTCCCACTTGGCTTTCATGGCGTTGAACTGCTCCCGAAGCTCTGAAAGCTCTTTTTGTATCTCCTCAAGATGCTCCTTGGATATAGTGTCGCTTTCCTTTTTAAGTGCAGTCTCCTCTATTTCAAGACGGACGATCTTTCGTGATATTACGTCAAGCTCTGTAGGCATTGAGTCCATTTCGGTACGTATCGTCGCGCATGCCTCGTCTATAAGGTCTATAGCCTTATCGGGAAGAAAACGGTCGCTTATATATCTGTTGGACAGCACAGCCGCCGAAATAAGCGCATTATCGCTTATTTTAACGCCGTGGAAAACCTCGTATCTTTCTTTAAGTCCGCGAAGTATGGATATAGTGTCCTCAACGGTAGGCTCGTCCACCATAACGGGCTGGAAACGCCTTTCCAAAGCTGCGTCCTTTTCAATGTACTTACGATACTCGTTAAGAGTTGTCGCGCCTATACAGTGAAGCTCTCCCCTTGCAAGCATCGGCTTTAAAAGATTTCCTGCGTCCATAGCTCCGTCGGTTTTTCCTGCGCCCACGATAGTATGCAGTTCGTCAATGAAAAGCAGTATCTGACCGTTGCTGTTCTTTATTTCATTAAGGACGGCTTTAAGACGTTCCTCAAATTCGCCCCTATATTTTGCTCCTGCGACCAAAGCTCCCATATCGAGCGAAAAGACCTTTCTGTCCTTTAAGCTGTCGGGAACGTCCCCTGCAACTATACGCAAAGCAAGTCCCTCGGCAATTGCGGTCTTACCTACGCCCGGTTCGCCGATAAGCACGGGATTATTCTTTGTTTTTCTTGACAGTATACGGATAACGTTTCGTATCTCGCTGTCTCTGCCGATAACGGGGTCAAGCTTGTTCTGCCGCGCAAGTCCCACAAGCTCCTGACCGTATTTTGTCAGAACATCGTATGTTTCCTCGGGATTTTCACCCGTGACACGTGTATTTCCACGAACCGACATAAGAGCGGAAAGAAAGCTGTCACGTTCAATATTAAACATTTTAAGTACCGCCGAAACGTCCCTGTCCTTGCTTTCTATCAAGGCAAGCATTATATGTTCAACAGAAACATACTCGTCTTTCATGTTTGCGGCAATATTTTCAGCCGTTGTCAAAGTCCTGTCGCACTCTGCGGAAATGCCGATATTGCTGCTTCTGCCGCTTCCCGTTACCTTTGGGAGTCCGCCTATCCTCTTATCTGTTTCTCTTTCGAGCATATCGGGGTCAATGTTCATTTTCTTGATAAGCTGCGGAATAAGTCCGTTCTCCTGCCCGAGAAGTCCGCCGAGAATATGGATAGGCTCGATAATGTTATTCGCCTGCATAACGGCGATACTCTGCGCCTTTCTGATAGCGTCTGCCGATTTCTGAGTTAATTTTTCTGCATTCATGATAAATTCCTCCTACTTGCAAAATCTTCTCATTTTTTCTTTTACAGGAAACTCCTATATTTCATATTTTTCTCTGAAACTTTCGTACTCGTTTTTATATAGTACCCTCAGGGCTTCAATTGAATCGGTATCGGCAAAATAGAACTTGACCGCCTTGGTAAGCAAAGCGATGTAATTTCCCAAAGCCTCGCCTTTCATATCGTCGCTCACATCTTTTGGGTTCAGAAAATACCTTACGCACCCCGAATCGCTGACAGACCATATAAGTCGTCCGCCACCTCTGCCGCGGCTCAGCTCCACGCCCTTTTCGATACTCGCAAAATGCGCAAATCCCGCTGCAAAAAAATTTCTGAGTTCGGCGTTCTGAGTGCGTATATTTATTTTAAGTCTGCCCAGATAATCGCTCGGAATGCGTTCCAATTCGAGCCTGTAGCTGACTGTAGGGCGATATTTGTATTCAAGCGCAGTTCTCAGCTTCATAACAGCCTCGGACTGCTGCTGACGGATACACGCGCTGTCCACCAACTCGGAAACTGCATCGAATATCGTCCTCATACGCATTTCGGGCGTGATACATGAAAGCCGTTCCGCCAATATCTGATTTATGAGGTTGGAACGGTTCGTTCCGAGCCGATACGCCTCCTCGTCAACCGCCCTTATAACATTATCCGTCAGAACTATGCTGTAAACATTTTTGTTCAAATTTATCATCTCCCGTCTGTAGCTTCTTGCTTTATTTATATTATACAGCGATTTAAATAACTCGTCAATAGGTTTATATAAATTTTCACACAAGTTTCATAAAGCAAAAAAATACACCTCAATGTGAGGTGTCGGTTTCGCTTCATACGGTTTAACCGTTTAGCACTGAGAAGCAAGCCGTAAATAATAAGTTAAAATAAGTTATTGAGAATAGAAAACATGAAAAAATCACAAATGAAAGGAATTAATTCAAAGAAGAAACAATTCCGTTTCTGCGGTAAGCAGTTGTTTAGCACTCAAAACCAAGCACATGAGAGGGAAGGATGTTTGCCTTTGAATGCCAATATTCTCAATTGCCGATTCTATTATATTGCAAAACGGGACTCACTGCAATACACAAAAGTACACAAAACTTAACTTTTGTATATTTTACACGATTTCAGTCTGTTTTTAATCTTAACATTCAGTTAATTTGTTATCTTAAATACCCAATTAACTTTTATTTAATATAGAAGTGCTAAGAAAACACAGCTCCCCCAAAAACCCGATAGACAGCGGTTTGGAGGAGCGCATTATTTATTCAGTTCTATCCTCGTTCATTCTCTCTCTGATTTTTTTATTGACCTCATCGGCAGTTTTTTTGCCGTTATAATACTGGGAAAAGAAAGTAACTGCATAAACAAAAGCTATTGACAGGAGCATTAAAATAACGCCTGAAACGCTCGGCACGTACCATCCGAGAATATATCCCCCTGTCAATACAACAGCAGTTAAAAACAGAATATGGATAATAATTCGTATCACTGATTCCCTGCGGCTCATTGTTCCGTCATTGCCGTTTTGCATCAATACTGTCCCTACGGCACATACGAGAGAGAGAATTACTATTGCAGGCAGATCGGTAAGCGGCATTTGCTTCTGCGATATATCGCCTCCGAAAGTTATCCAGCTAAAAACAAAGTATATTATCATTACGGAAGTCGAGATGACTGCCGTTACATTTGCAATTTTTTTAAGCATAACTCACACCCCGAAATATTTCTTTAAGTCAGGTACATACTGTCTTGATATTATGACCTTTTCGCCGTTTTTCAAATGCGCTTCAAGCCGTCCGTTAAACATCGGACTAAGCCTTTCTATCATTTTTGCATTGACGATCTGCGCCTTTGAGATACGAAGATACGAATCGCATAATTCCTCGATCTCATAAAGTCTCTTTTTAATTTCAAGCACGCTTTTTTCCAGATAAACGTATACCCTGCCGTCAACAGCGTCGAAATAATATACGTCGTTTTGCTTTAATGGCAAAATGTTTTCTTGCTCATCTATACAAGTGAGCATATTTTTTTCCTGTTTCATTCTTGCGATAAGCTGCAAAACATCATCATCAAGTCCATGTGTGCGGATTATTATTTCTTCCTCCGCATCATCGGCAATATCCTCTATTATTATTTTCATAAATCACCTGTCAGTTTTTCTTTTGAGTACGACCGCTCCGACTCCTAAGAATATTATACCACTTATAAATAAAATTGCAAGCTCTGTCTGTGAATTTAATATATGCTCCCCGAAAGATATTCTTACACCCATGACATCTTCAAGTTCTTCTGAAAATTCAGCAGGCAAACCGAAAAAAAGCGTACTCTGCGGAGCATCTGTCAGGGGTTGCCGTATGAGAGCAGTACCATGAAGTACAGGTAAGCATTTAAGAACCGAAAGTACCCCGTCAGGCAGGCTTCCCGCAGGAAGATATATACCGCCTAAAAAACCGCAAAGCGTACCGATAGTTGTGCCAAGTCCCGAATATGCGCTCAGGCTTTTTGTCAGAACTGCGATAAGGTACATCATTCCTGCATACATAAACGCATTGGCAGAAGCATACAGTACAGAGATAACAACATCTTTGAATGTTATGTCAAAGCCTTTTACTGCGGCTATTATTACTGCTCCGAGCATTGTCAATACTGCAAAAGCCGAGGAACATACCCAAGCTGAGGTAACATATCCGGCAGATATTTTCCACCTTTTTATGGGCGATGTATAAAAGCTTTGAATAATACCGTTTTCGCTGTCTGCTATCATCGGCGTTAGTACGGTAAGCACCACCATAAGCGAATTGACTGAGAGTACCCCTGCGACTGTCCACCAGAATACATAGCTTTCGGCATTTCGTCTTACTTCATCAGGCGCGTCATTGCCGAAAAATCCGCTGACGATACCGTTTACATTCATATCGCCGAGAAAAATAAGCATAAGTGCAATGACGATCATCATTGTAAGCATTGACGAAAATACTGCGCCTTTGTTACGAATATATATCATGCAGTTTCTCTTTGTAAGCTGAACTATCTGTTTCATTTGTTTTCCTCCACTGCTCTTATAAATACATCGTCAAGCGTTGCGCCGATCACTTCAAAGCCTGTGATATTTTCCTTGTATTTCATGGCGATCGGCAATGCGGAAAGCGTACCTTTAACAGCTATACGCACACAATTTCCGTCGTATTTTCCGTTTTCATCACGACCTATTTCACAGCCGTTTTTCGGGTACAGGATAAGCGTATCCTGCGCATATTTTTCTTTCAGTTCAAACGGCGTACCCTCTGCGATCTTTCTTCCCTTGTCAATTATCACGATCCTGTCCGCCTGTGCAGCCTCCTCCATATAATGCGTGGTCAGGAAAACCGTCATGTCCGTGCTTTTGCGCAGCGTACCGATAGTTTCCCATACATCGGCGCGGGTCACCGGGTCAAGTCCCGTTGTCGGCTCGTCAAGGAAAAGCAGCTTCGGCGAGTGCATAAGCGCGACAGCTATCTCACATCGCCTTTTCATGCCTCCCGAAAGCGTTCTGTACTGCTTGTCGATATATTCCTCCATATTCAGCAGACTGCATATCTCAGATAATTTCTGTCTTATTGCTTTCTTATCGGTACTGTAAAGATATGCGCGGTTAATGAGATTTTCCCTTACCGTCAGCATGGCGTCAAGGCAATTCCATTGATATACCACGCCTATCTTTTGCCTTATCTCCTGAGCCTTGTCAAGAGTATATCCGCATACCTCTGCCGTACCCGATGTCGGCGAAAGCGCCGTAGTCAACATATTGATCGTAGTGGATTTTCCTGCGCCATTCACTCCGAGGAATCCGAAAAATTCGCCTTTCCCCACATCAAGGTCAAGTCCTTGCAGCGCCGTATTGTCACCGTATTTTTTGCATAAATTTTTTGTGTGTATCATAGTACCGCTCCTTTCAAATCTATAGTAACACAATTTTGAGAGCGGCGCAATTAAAATTTAATAAGCTGCGTTTTTCGGACGGTAAGCTGCAAAAAAACAAATCTGAAATATTGTTTTCAAAGTTTCCGTGGAGACCTAATACAAAAAATCGCAGCACATAAATTCGTGCTGCGAACGCAATTATTGAGCCACTGTCTACAACTTAAGTGGGGGACGCTGTCCCCCACACCCCCTGCCAAAGGGGTGACCCCTTTGGAATCTCTGTTGTCGTAAATTATCCTGCATAAAGCCTGCTATATAAATCCGAATCTATATTTTTATGGCTTTATGCAGGAGAATTTACGATATAGGCTCCAAAAAGCTACCTCTCAGGCAAGAAATGCAGAAAAACAATATCCGCTTAAGTTGTGGATAGTGATTATTTAACAGGTCTAATCTATAACGTATAGGTTCTGTCCTTCCTCAACCGTAAAATCGCCCTGTCCCTCACCGTCAAGCACAGGCGTAAAAACATCTCCTATAAGAATATCGGGAGCAAGCATCATAACGCACTTAAACGGATTTTTCGGCGTAAGAGAAGCAAACTCCGTCCCTCCGAGTACAAATCCGACAGTGCTGTCCGCCGCAGCTCCTTTCGTCCAGTTCACCACAATATAAGGATCAGGAGTTTCAGACGGAGGAGTTACTGCGTTGCCTGCCGCATACAAACAGCCGCCCCTGTAATACAGTCCTGCCGCCGCATATACAGAGCTTTTCTCCTCCTTTACGCCGCCGCATACCAGCGAAGTACCGCCGTTTATATTGACTGTCCCCTTGGATTTTATACCGTTAGTTCCGCCGAAGATCGTAAGCTCACCGCCGTTGACCGTAATATCGTCATGAGCAAAAATTCCCGATTTTATTGAGTTTATAAGGTACTCTCCGCTTTCGATAATAACATCGTCATCGCTTGCTATTCCGTGAGCATTGCCTGCGTTGATCTCCAGATAGCCGCCGCCTTTTATCCTGAGCGTATCGTTTGAGAAAATTACGCCGTCGTTTACCTTGTCGTTTCCGCCGTCCCTGAGATAATTCACGCTGCCGTCCGCAAGCTTTATCACACATTTTTTAGCTTCATTTATGAGGATCGCAGGACCTTCCCCATAGGAAATATCAATGTTATCAAGGGTGATCTCGACCTTTTCCTCGGCAGCCGTATCAACGTATATCTGACCGTTCGAGGAGCTTCCTCTGACTATGTAATCGCCGCCTGCCGTAATACTTACAACAGAACCGTCCGTCCGCACATTAACTCCGTCTGCGGAAACGGTTTCGTCAAAGGTTATCTCGGCATCGTATGTTTTTTCGGGTACGTCAGTCATTGTCACCGTGGGGATCTGCGGACTTTCGGGTGATTTCGTAGAAACAGGCTGCTGATTATTTTCAGGGCTGCCGTTGTTCCCCGAATTTTCCGAACCGCCTGATGATGAAGATTCTCCTGAATTTGAAGTCTTGACAACTGATGTGACCTCCGCTTTCGCAGTAGTTTTTTTATCGGACTTTACCTCTGTTTTGACTGCTTTTGAAGTTTCGGAGGATTTTTTAGTCTCCGTTTCAGCGGTTTTTGTGATTTCGGACGTTTCATCCGATGCGGAAGTCTCCTCCTGATCGGAAACCACGGAAACGCTCGTAATATCCTCAAAAGTTTCTGAAGCTTCTTCTTTTCCGCAGCCTGTAAACGCCGCAAGCATGGTAAAAACCGCCGCCCATGCAATAATTTTTCTGTAATTCATATTTTATTCCCTTTCTATAATCATTATCTACAACTTAAGAGGATTTTGTTACCCTTTATTCTTGTCAAAGAGGTAACTTTTCGGAGTCTATATCGTAAATTTTCCTGTATAAAGCCAAATGAACTTAAAATTATAAATAAATAAGGTGGCTTTATACAGGAAAATTTACGACAACAGAGATTCCAAAGGGGTCACCCCTTTGGCAGGGGGTGCAGGGGGACAGCGTCCCCCTGCTTAAGTTGATAATCATTAACCTTCGTAAACCTTATCGTCATACTTAAAGAATACAAGATTTATAGTCATATTGCCGTTCAAGGCTCGGAGTTCGTCGATAAACTTCTTCTGATCTATGTCCTCATTGACATCAACGGAATAGATAAGTTCAAAAAGCGTACCGAAATTGGTGGTTTTTACTCTCCTGAGCTTGTGGAAATTCGTATACTTTGCAAGTACAGGGTCAAAAACTCCCTGATAATCGAGGTTTTCGGGAATGGTTATCTTTAAGGTCATGTGACGTGTCTTGCAGCCGCCGAAGTTCAATTCGGAAAGCAGGAACATAACAACTCCCAGAACAACAAAGAAAACAAGTCCGAAACCAATATAACCGATACCGCATGATACGCCGGCAGCCATTGCAAAGAATATGTACGCTATGTCCTTCGGGTCACCCGGGACGCTTCGGAATCGCACAAGCGTGAACGCACCGGCAAGGCTCAATGCCCCGGCAGTAGTGTTGATAAGCAGAAGAATAAGCGATACGATCGTGGGGAGCATTATCATTGTAAGCACATAGCTTTGCGAGTAGCCTTCTTTTCTGTGACAAAAAATGTACACGAGACTGATAAAAAAGCCGATTATAAGCGCCGAGCCAACGCAAAGACAGAACTGCCTGAACGTAATATCGTCATTCAGCGCGGTAGTCGTATTAGAGGTAAAAATATCAGTTCCCGCCTCCTGAGTGCCATTAGTCAAAACGTTTCCAAAAAAATCAAGTGCCGCCGTCATGTTTCACACGCTCCTATTAAGTAAAATTTTATTATTTATCATTGAGATCCCCGAGATCTGAATACGGCTTTTCGTTGCCTGCTCCTTTACGAAATCCGTATAAGCCCTGCCGTACTTTGAAAAGCTTGTCTTGTAAATTTTCAGCTCTGAAAGCTTTCGCACAAGCCAGTCCGGCATTGAATCGGAGACCTTGACCTCCATAAGCCGCTGATCCTTTTCGATGATAAAATTCCCGTAGCTTCGGCAGTCCAAACTCAAATCGTAACGACGCTCTGTGAGCTTGCGGTCAAAGGTTAGCCGAAAATCCTTGTTGTCCTTGCCGAAAAACGCCTCTCGCTGATAGCTTATGTATTGCTTCGGAGCGATCGGATAATGGTCGAGAAACGCATCAAGCTCCGTAAAGACCTGATTTGTTATGTATTTATCGGAATGCGGTTTTTTACGTGTTAAAAAGTACTCCTCGCTCTCTGCAAGCGTCATTGAAACACGTCTTTTTGTAACGATACCGCCGATTTTCTTCTTTATTTCAAGAAAAACAGGAGAATCAGGCTCGGCAGGAGAATAATAGCTCCTCAACCTTATTTTTTCCTTGTAGTAGGGCTTGGCGAGGGATTCTCTTATAAGAAAATCATCGGGTGTATCGTAATAAATGTTGTAGATTCCGTATTCCTTGCCGCCAATGCAGTATTTATCGGGGTTCATATATTCGCCGATGACCTCCATAAGCCCGTGATACTGCTCCATATCGAGAAGAAATTTTATTTCCTTTCGAGCGAAAGTATTTATTGCCATGTCTACAGCTCCTTTCAGATACTAATTAATCAGTATAAAAACTTATCTTACAAGTATATTATAAAAAAGCTGCCTTAAAATAATCTTAAAGAATTATTAAAAATGAGAAAAATCAGCAAATATTTTCAAAAAAAGCTGCCGTAACTTAATACAGCAGCTTGAAATTCAAATTATTGATCGCTTCAACCAAGAAGCTCCTCGGCTTTCAGAAGTGCCTTTCTTCCGAGTACAAGATCGTAAACGTCCACCTCGCCGTCTTTATTATGGTCGTATTTGGCAAGCTCCGCCTCCGTATAGATAAGCTCTTTTGTACAGCCGAGAAGATAGCGGCTCATTTTTACAAGGTCGCTTACTGTGAATTTGTCAGCTTCAACAGGTTCTGTAGGAGCTTCGGTAGTCGGCTGTTCATCGGGAGCTGTACTCTTTCCTTCAAGGTAATTAAGTATCGCTTCGGAATACTGTTTGCCTATCGCCCTATAACCGATATTATTCGGATGTACGCCGTCAAAAAGCTGCGTCTTTACATCGGTTATCGCTTCAAAGTTTTCAATCACTCCCACTTTTGTCAAAAATGTTGTCCAGCCGTTTTCATTGGTCACCGAAAAATCATCATGAGAATATCCCCAATCCATATTCTTACTTGATGCAAGACAGCAAACATTGGCAGCATATATCTTAATATTAAGTTCTATCGCTTCTGCCGCTTCTTCGTCCGTATACTGCGTCTGCCAATCTGCGGAATGACGATAATTTGCGAACCAGTCGTATACCTCGGGACGATTCGGGTCAACAGGCGGTATCTCAGCTATGAAAAGAGCCGATTTTTCAGGGATATTCTCCAATATATAGTCCACAAGCTTCTCAAGGGACGCATAAGTCTCATCGACATCGCGATTGTCGATAATATCGTTTGTGCCGATTTGCAGGGTCACTATATCGGGCGCATACTTTTTCAGGCAGTCTGTCTCAACCAATTTCTCGTATATTCCGCTGCGACCGCTGTAACTCTCGACTGCATAGCCGCTGTAGCCCACGTTCTCGTTGTCATACTCGAAGCTCTCCCCTGTGTCGGGATCGGTATATACAGGCGTCCAGCCGCCGTCCTTTACGCCCACCATGTCAACTTTATATCCCTTTTCGGTCAGATCATGGTACAGGAATTTACGGTACGAACCCATATACTCCGGAACATATCCGTCTGTTATCGAATCGCCGATGCACATTATCTTTATCATATCATCGTCCGCCGCCTCCGCAGGTTCATATGAATCTTTCACTACCGTTGCAGATGAAAGCATCACAGCCGCCGCCAATACCGCTGAAATAATCTTTTTCATGATAGCCCCCATTTTATTTAATTTATAACTTATTTTAACGTATGAGATTTTTCTGCTTAGTTCTATTTTACCATATTTATCTTCATTTTTCAATAGAAATAATATATTTTTTTGAATTTTGCTGTAAACGACATGTTCGGTAAACTAAAAAATCCCCTGAATACATGATTCAGGGGATTATATGTTATATAGATATTACTTCATAGCCTCTTCAACAGCAACAGCGCAAGCAACAGTCGCGCCAACCATGGGGTTGTTGCCCATACCGATAAGACCCATCATCTCAACGTGTGCGGGAACAGAAGAAGAACCTGCAAACTGAGCGTCTGAGTGCATACGTCCCATAGTATCAGTCATACCGTAAGAAGCAGGACCTGCCGCCATGTTATCTGGGTGGAGAGTACGTCCCGTACCGCCGCCGGAAGCTACTGAGAAGTACTTCTTGCCGGCGTCTGTACGCTCTTTCTTGTATGTGCCTGCAACGGGGTGCTGGAAACGTGTGGGGTTAGTGGAGTTTCCTGTAATGGAAACGTCAACGTTCTCTTTCCACATAATAGCAACGCCCTCGGTTACATCGTTTGCGCCGTAGCAGTTTACCTTTGAACGGAGGCCGTCGGAATAAGCCTTGCGGAAAACTTCCTTGACTTCGCCCGTATGATAATCCATCTCAGTCTCAACATATGTAAAGCCGTTGATACGAGCGATGATCTGAGCAGCGTCCTTGCCGAGACCGTTAAGGATAACGCGGAGGGGCTTCTGACGAACCTTGTTAGCCTTTTCAGCAATACCGATAGCTCCCTCAGCAGCAGCGAAAGACTCGTGACCTGCGAGGAATGCAAAGCACTCTGTCTCCTCCTCGAGGAGCATTTTGCCGAGGTTTCCGTGACCGAGACCTACCTTACGCTGATCGGCTACAGAACCGGGAATACAGAAAGCCTGAAGTCCCTCTCCGATAGCTGCGGCAGCGTCGGCAGCTCTTGTGCAGCCTTTTTTGATAGCGATAGCGCAGCCTACTGTGTAAGCCCACTTAGCGTTCTCGAAGCAGATAGGCTGAATGCCCTCAACGAGCTTATAGATATCGAGACCTTTTTCCTTGCAGATGTCAGCGCATTCTTCAATTGTATTGATGCCGTAAGCCTTGATAACGTCAAGGATCTGCTTTTCACGTCTTTCATATGATTCAAATAAAGCCATTTCAGTAGTCCTCCTTATTCTTTTCTGGGATCAACGATCTTAACTGCGTCAGCAACTCTGCCGTACTGACCCTGAGCCTTTTCAAATGCAGTGTTAGCGTCGTCGCCTGCTTTGATAAAGTCCATCATCTTGCCGAAGTTTACGAACTTATAGCCGATGATCTCGTTATCCTCATTAAGAGCAAGACCTGTAACGTAGCCGTCTGTCATTTCAAGGTAGCGGGGACCCTTTGCGAGAGTACCGTACATTGTACCTACCTGTGAACGAAGTCCCTTGCCGAGATCTTCAAGACCTGCGCCGACAACAAGACCGCCCTCTGAGAATGCGGACTGCGAACGTCCGTAAACGATCTGGAGGAAAAGCTCTCTCATAGCTGTATTGATAGCATCGCATACGAGGTCTGTATTAAGAGCCTCGAGAATAGTTCTGCCGGGGAGGATTTCCGAAGCCATAGCTGCGGAATGAGTCATGCCGGAGCAGCCGATAGTCTCAACGAGAGCCTCCTGAATAACGCCCTCCTTAACGTTGAGGGTGAGCTTGCAGGTACCCTGCTGAGGAGCGCACCAACCGATACCGTGTGTGAAGCCGGAAATATCCTTGATCTCCTTAGCCTTCACCCACTTTGCCTCCTCGGGGATCGGAGCTGCACCGTGAGCAACGCCCTGTGCGATAGGGCACATTGTTTCAACTTCGTGAGAATAAATCATTTTTAATACTCCTTTCGGGATAATTGATAATTGACCGCTGAACTGACTGAACGCAGCTCCGCATACATTTATCGGATATTGGAACGGGTATTGAGCCGTTCCGCATACAATAACATTATACTACATTTTTAAAATTTAATCAAGGGCTTTTGACAAATGAGGATCAATTAAACGTTAGTTTTCGCTAACCGATTTGTGTTCCGAATTTAAATTAGTAGTCAAATGAATTTTGTAGGGGACGGCGCCGCGGCGAGCCGCCGCAAACTCGCTAATATTTTTAAACTCAAATTTTTTCCGCGACTGTTGCAATTTCCCCGATGTAGGGACACGGCGTGCCGTGTCCGCTCTAAGGGAACGCCCTCTCTTGCAGGGCGTTCCCTCTTTCCAAACAGTCTGTCAGACTGTTTGGAAATTCACCCTTTGCGGAGCGCTTAACGCTTTTGTGGGACTCTGTCCCACACCCTGCCAGAGGCTCTGCCTCTGGACTCCGCCAAAGGGACACCGTCCCTTTGGAATCCCGATGTTAGTTCACTTAAATTCAATATTGCAAATT
>JAGAQC010000047.1 GCA_017622925.1 Ruminococcus sp. | reverse complement strand
ATTACTGCGTATTTTTAATTCTTCGCTTGAATCTTTATTCTCGCTTTTCAGCTTGAACAAAGGAATTTCAAGGGTCGTTACTTTTCTTGCATTGTTCAATTTTCAAGATGCCGATCGCTGTTTCCTTAAAGGTGACAGCTTTTTTATTATATCACAGTTCTTTCAGTTTGTCAACCCCTTTTTGAAAATTTTTCAAAAAAATTTTGAACAACTTTTTCAGAACTATGACCGCTTGTCCTCGTTCCCTCGGACAGCTTTTCTATTATATCACTTATCGAACTCTTTGTCAAGCCTTTTTTCAAATTTCTTTGAAAAAATTTTTCTGAAGCTCTTAACTTCTCTCGCTTGCCCCGTCCGACAGCTTTATTATTATATCACGTTTTTTAACTCATGTCAAGTAGAAGAATCGGGATTATTTCACTGATTTTTTGTGCAGTTTGCAGTAATATACAAAAACTCAGCACAATTTTATTATGTGCCGAGTTTTGTATATATTCTCTTGCAACTTATATATTGCTATTTTCCATAGTATTCACGGAAAAACTCTATAAACATATCGGGAATAAACTGCCAGTGTCCCGAATTTTCGTAAATTTTACTCTTTGCCGTAGTTACTCCGTGACTTTCAAGACGTTTCATCAGGTTAGCTATTCCCTCAAGCGTCGTATCATAACCGTCGTAATATTCTTCGTATTCAGGGTCTTCGTTTTCTCCGCCGCAAATGAAAATAACCTTATTAAACGTATCGTTTCTGTCAAAATAGCCATATTCTGTTTTGTACGCATCAGGATCTTTCACATTATCCAGACGATGAAGTTCCCAGAAAGCAGGGCTTCCTATGATGTAATATTTGAACGGCTGATTTTCATATTTATCCGAATTAAACGCCGCATAATGCGACATTACCCCTCCTGCCGAATGACCGTAAAATCCCGAATGTTCAACATCTATGTTGTAAAGTTCACTGAGATACGGCGCAAGATTATCCGTTATGAAATCAAGATTTTTTTCTCTTTCCTCATACAAATATCTTGAACGAACCTGCATTGACGTTCCGTCCATTTTGTAGTTATAGCCTATTGTAACAAGGATAACATCTTCGATCTCTCCGTTTTCCATAAGCTTTCTTATAGATGGAACATTCCCGAATCTCCACACTCCGTCCGAGAAAACAAACATCGGATATGTTTTGGATTCGTCAAAATTCGGAGGGAGCGTCACATGCACAAGAAAGTCCGTGTCAAGTTCCTCGTCATAGATAGAAATTTCCTTTACAGAATCCTTGACCTCCTCCACTTCGCCGCGCACGTATTCCCAATTTGATTTGTAATCGCCGTTAAAAGCACGATTATTCTGAATTTCTTCATATTCAGTCCTTAATCTTTCCGCTTCTTCCTTGGTTATTTCCTCGTATGTACCGTCAATTACGCTTTGCCACAAAGCAACGGTATCTTCATACATCTGAGCAATTTCAGATTCCTCCCAATAATCTTTGAGGTCTTCTGTCATTGACTCCCTCATATAAGGTTTTAATTCCTCAAAATCATTAAATGTCAGTTCATCGTCAGAATACCTCATTGTAATTTCTCCGCCGTCATAATCATATTCAGGAATCCAATTGAAAATATATCTTCCGTCAACGAGGGCAGTATTAATTTCCCTATAATCACTGTCCAGCCCGTCAATTTCCCTGATACACTCCTCATATTCCTCCGAAGTCAGAACATCTTTGATCTCCTCAATATTCTGACGGCGATCCTCGGGTGTCCCTATGTACACCTGTACCTTACCTGAACTTTCCGTCTTATCTTCGTCCAAAAGCGTAAGCTCCCCTACCTTGACACGGGAAAGTTCGGTTTCCGTCATAAGGTTTTTCAGCTTTGTCGGCGCAGCTTCCTCAGTAACTATGGAGCTGCTGTTCTCAGGGCTGCTTGTGTCCTTCACATCGCTCCGGCAGGCAACTGAACTCAGTAAAGCTGCCGCCGCGATCAGCATTGCGATCATTTTTTTCGTCCTCATTGTTTTTTCCTCCTGATGTAAAAAATTAGGAACTGTGCAGAAATAAGTTGTGCGTTTAGGCACAGGATCGTTTGTTCTGTGCAAGGCACACAACCGCGGGAATACTGTCGTATTTCAAGGTTGTGTAACGCAGCACAGGGTAAACAAGACAAGCATAAATGTGCAAGTTATTTTTGCACAGTTCCTTAGTTCGGAACTTAACGTTCTATAATATAGTGATTTTAAAAGGCAAAAAAGACGAAGCTCAAATAAATTTTTATTTTTTAACAATATAGCATTTGCTATTGATTTTTACCATATTGTATGCTATAAGCAGCGTGTCGCTGCATCCTGCGTCGCGTTAAAAAAAATATTTATCGAAATTTATTTCCGCGTCTGTTGCAATTTTGAATCTAATATGCTATAATTATGTAAAAGACAGAAAGGAGAACGTCATGAGTATAAATTCCGCAGCACGCAAAATGAACTCCCTTGCAAGAAAAAAATTTAAGGAAAGCGGTCGCGAACCTGCCTGCGTCCACAAAAATCTGACTTTAAGAACTCTTGTAATGCTGAAATATATCCGCCCCGAAAGCGAATCGGTTTTTGCGCCGATAGTAAAAAATCTCGTCCCGTTTTCAAAACGTCCCGACAAGAAAGGCGACTACGAAAACGGCATGGGCAGGCACTACTACTGCGTCGCTTCTCCGTCGGGCAGGGAGCAGTCCGCCGTAAACGGCTACTTTAAAAACGGCGCGGGAAAATGCTTCAAAAGCGCGCGAGCCATGCTGGAGGAGGACTACACTATGGCTCTTACTATGTATATAGCCGGTTTTCACGAAAAGTCCGCCGAATTTCTGGGACGCGCGATCCACATGCTTTCGGATATGTGTTGTATCCCTCATGTTGCGTCCATGACATATTTTTCTGCCGCGCGAAATTTCCACAAAAGCTACGAACTGCTTGCCGAGGCTATATATCCCGATCTTGTCCCCGAGCAGAGAACTCCCAAGCTGCCCGATTATTTTTCCGACCACAGCAGCTTTGAAAAGGATATAAACACTATTGCGGCTGAAACGGCTCACGGCATCGCCGATGTCAAGAACGACCCCGTAAAAGCCGTTACGGAGCATCTTCTCAGAACCGAGCGAATCCTTGCAAAATTTCTCATTCGTTTTCTTGACGACCTGACCGCTCCCGAGCGTGAGGCGCATTATATCACGACAGGCTCAGGCTGCCGTTTTCTTCGGGGAACGTCCCCTATCACCGTAAAGGTCACGGAAAAAGGGATAACTTTCCACGGCGTTAATCCCTCCCCCGAGTCTGATATTAACGTGACAGACCGTGTTTTCTACGCCGCTCACCGCCACGACGGTCTGTTTACAATTTCGCCCGTTAAGGACGATTCGGGACGGGTTCTCGAAGTTTCGGACGGAAAACTCGTATGGCATAAATTCGACCCCGTTCACGGTGAACAATTATTTAAATTGTAATATATTTGCGGTTATTTAGATATAAAACGTTGTAAGGACACGTTGTGCCGTGTCCGCACTTAGGGAACGCCCTCTCTTGCAGGGCGTTCCCTCTTTCCAAACAGTCTGTTGGACTGTTTGGAAATTCACCCTTTGCGGAGCGCTTAAACGCTATGCAGGGCTTCGCCCCGCACCTCACCAGAGGCGCTGCCTCTGGACTCCGCCAAAGGGACACCGTCCCTTTGGAATCCCGATATTAGTTCACTTAAATGGTAGTTATTGAACAGGTCTACTGTATAATATAAATCGTGTTTTTGTCAAAACCTCCAATAATAGCGCATCTTTTTCGTATAAAGTGCTGTGCGAAAATCTATTTACTTTTCCGCTTTTTTGTGTTAAAATTAGTATATCTAAATAATATGCAAATTAGCTACGAAAGGACTTTAAATAATGCCTATTACAGATTTACTTGTCAGAAACGCCGAGCTTTACGGCAGCGATGTGGCTCTTGTTGAGGTGAACCCCGAAATAACCGAAACTCGCCGTGTGACATGGAAAGAATACGAGCTTATCGAATCAGACCCCGTTTGCTGTTACCGCCGTGAAATAACGTGGTCGGTTTTTAACGAAAAGGCTAACCGTTTCGCAAATATGCTCCTCGAAAGAGGCGTTCAAAAGGGCGATAAGGTCGGAATACTGCTCATGAACTGTCTCGAATGGCTGCCGATCTACTTCGGAATACTCAAAACGGGCGCATTGGCTGTCCCGCTTAATTTCCGATATACCGCCGACGAGATCAAATACTGTCTCGACCTTGCCGAGGTCGATGTCCTCATGTTCGGTCCCGAATTTATCGGACGTGTAGAGGAGATCGCCGAGGAGATCAGCAAAAACCGCCTGCTTTTCTATGTGGGCGAGGGCTGCCCCTCCTTTGCCGAGCATTACGACAGCAACGTTGCAAACTGCTCCAGCGTTGCCCCCGATATAACGCTTACCGACAAGGACGACGCGGCTATCTATTTTTCTTCGGGTACTACGGGCTTTCCAAAGGCTATATTACATAATCACGAAAGCCTTGTACACTCCGCCGCCGTTGAGCAGAACCACCACGGTCAGACCCGTGAGGACGTGTTCCTCTGCATTCCGCCGCTTTACCATACGGGCGCAAAAATGCACTGGTTCGGAAGTCTCCGCTCGGGCGGCAAGGCGGTGCTTCTCAAAGGCGTAAAACCCAAGTCCATTATAGAGACCGTTTCAAACGAGCTTTGCACCATAGTGTGGCTGCTTGTGCCGTGGGCGCAGGATATTCTTGACGCTATCGACCGCGGAGAGATCGACATTTCTCAGTACGACCTCGCCCAATGGAGACTTATGCACATCGGCGCACAGCCCGTCCCCCCGTCGCTTATCGCTCGCTGGAAAAAAGTATTTCCGAATCACCAGTACGATACGAACTACGGTCTCAGCGAATCAATAGGACCGGGCTGCGTTCACCTCGGAGTTGAAAATATCCATAAGGTCGGCGCTATCGGCAAGGCAGGCTTCGGCTGGGAGGTCAAGATCGCCGACGAGAACGGAAACGCCGTTGAACAGGGACAAGTCGGCGAACTGTACGTGAAAGGTCCGGGCGTGATGACCTGCTATTACCGTGACGAAAAAGCTACCGCCGAGACTTTAAAGGACGGTTGGCTTCTCACGGGCGACATGGCTCAGGAGGACGAGGACGGCTTTATTTTCCTCGTTGACCGCAAAAAGGACGTTATCATCAGCGGCGGCGAAAACCTCTATCCTGTGCAGATTGAGGACTTCCTACGCTCGCACACGGCTGTTAAGGACGTTGCGGTCATCGGACTTCCCGATAAGCGTCTGGGCGAAATCGCGGCGGCGATTATTTCCGTAAAGGAGGGCATGACCTGTACGGAGGACGAGATAAATTCGTTCTGTCAGAAAATGCCCCGATACAAGCGTCCGCATAAAATTATTTTTGCCGACGTTCCGAGGAATCCCACGGGAAAGATCGAAAAGCCTAAGCTCAGAGAAATTTACTGCGGCGAAAGTCTTGTGGCTTCACAAATCAAAAATTAAAATATTAAAAGTACAGCCCGAAAGCAATTTAAAACTGCTCTCGGGCTTGTTTTTTATAACTTATGAAAACCCACCGTTTTCACATCGGCGGCAATATTTCCGAGGTCGTCCGTTACGGTGACATGATAACAGCAGACCGTCCGACCGTCCTTGATAAGCTCCGCCTCGGCAGTCAGCTTTGTTCCCTTGACCGCGCCGATAAACGCAATATCGGTGCTAAGCGCAACAGTCCCCATATGCTGCCAATTTGCGGCAACTGCAAAAGCAAAGTCCGCAAGAGTAAAGTGGACTCCGCCCATTACACCGCCCATAGCGTTACGGTGAATATCTTGCAGTTCCACGCTGCATTTGGCGTAATGGTCGCCTATTTCCTCAATTATCATGCCGTTTTCCGTTGCGAACTTGTCCCCCATGAAAACGGCTCTGACTTCTTCAAGCTTTTCCGCATATTCGCTGCTCATTTTCATCAACTCCTCTAAATCAGCGATTTTTCCCTAACTTTCGCGACTACGAGCTTCCGCATTATAACGACGTCGTAAACGTCCTCGAAGCCGTCGCCGTTCACATCGCAGGAATACTTCGTTTTCTCGATACCCAAAACGTTGCTTGCGCAGTACACCAGATCGGCGATAGAAACTTTGCCGTCATGGTTCAGGTCGCCGTATTCGTACTCCTTTGGCGGAACAGTCGCCGTAGTCGTTGCGGTCGTGGTTTTCTTTGTGGTTTTTGTCGAAGTTTTTGTTGTGGTTTTATTTGTGGTTTTTATCGAAGTTTTCGTTGAAGTCGTTTTGGTAGTCGCTTTAGTCGTGGTTTTAGTTGTGGTTTTGGTAGTAGTTTTTGTAGTAGTTTTAGTTGTGGTTTTGGTAGTAGTTTTTGTTGTGGTTTTTGAAGAACTCGTAGTCGATTCGGGCGCGCTGCCGTAGTTATGCTCGGCAAGCTCAGGGTACTCCAAATGCGTCAGGTTATAGTCGTTGCACGGACTGTGCTTGACGTTGAAATCCGCCGAACCCTTTAGGAAATATTTATCCACAAAATCAAAACCGTAGTCGCCGTCATAGTCGTCCCACGTTACGTCAACGGCATACCACAGACCGTCGTCCATGCGGACGTAATTCCACATATGGGCGGTAGCGTCAGTCTCGTTGAAATTTCCGAAAACGCATATCGCAGGGATACCGATACTGTCGCAGAGCATCTTGAAGCCCTTGGAATAGCCCTCGCAGACCGCCCCCGGCTCGACCATTGCGCTCAGTGCAGAACCCGAAAATTTGCCCTCGACATTATAATCCGTGAAACAGCATATCTGGTCGTGTATGCTTTTCAGCTTTTCAGCCGTAGTTTCGCCCTCTACGGGATAGTTCTCCACAGCCTCCTGCAATTTCAGCTTATACTCGCCGATCTCCTCAAAGGACGAAAAACCGCTGTACGCCGCAGGAGCAAAAGTCAGCTCCTCTATAGTAAACGTGTACAATTTCGTTAGTCTGTTGTAGGTATACCGCATATTTCCGGCAGACACGGAAGTCTTGTTATTATCGAGCCAAAATATCCACGGCATATCAAAGGACGCCGCCTCCATGCCGCTTGCGCAATTTCCGAAAACGGCATTGTAAAAATCCTGATTTTCGCTGCTGTTCAGGTCGCCCGTACTGAAAGTAACAGTCTCGGGCAGAGTTACGGTGAACTCGTCCAACGTAGGTTCGACCAGCTTCTCGAAAGCCGCATATACCGCCGAATTGTTTGCGTCAAGGCAGTCTCCGAGCCGATAGCCGTCGCCCTCCGCTAAAATCTTCGGCACGTTTTCCAAATTAAGGCTCATAGTATCCAATTCCCCGAATTCAAGGGAAATATCCGATACGTCCATAACGCCGCTCTCGGTGTTTACGGCGTATGCTATCCCCGAAAAAGGGATAATTCCCGTAAACAGCGAAAAGGAAGTCAAAAAAGCGGCTGCCGATATTAATAATTTTTTCATATTAACGCCCTCCGTTTCGGTTTTTTTGTCCTACATCCCGAATTATCTTTCTCTGTTTCGGTAAATATTAGACCTCCTCGGGAACTAAAGTGCAGCCGTATGACTAAAGATTTTGTCATATGGCAAGGCAGACGACGAAAGCGGGCTGACGCCCTCTGAGGAGGATAACGCAGCCATATGGCAAAAGATTTGTCAGACGGTGTGCGTTAGTTTCCGAGGAGGTCTATTATATAAGCTTGATCTTGAAAAAATCTTAAAATCCAAACAATACATCAAGCGATTCACAAACCGCCAAATCTTCTCATATATTAAGGCAACACCGCACAAAGAACGCCTGACGGCTTTGTACGTCATATGCTTGCATATTTTCCGTCATCTTGCATAGAAACTCCTTGAAATACGACAGTATTCCTGCGTCGTTTCTGTACAATCTGACAAAAAATCTGACTGCGCATCTGCCGCACAATCTCTGTGCGGTATTGCCTTAATTTTATCCGACAATATAAACACTAATTATATTATACAAAATATTTTTACAAATGTCAACCTGATTGCAAAGTCACACGAATAAATTATGAGTAAATTTTTTATGAACTGCCCGATATTTTTACCTTTATATGATAAATCATTCAACATGCAACATAAAATTCGGCTTTTGTCCGTCAACGGCGTACACATCTTTCCCGTGTGCGGACAAAATTTGCCGAAAATGCTAAAAAAGAGCTGTAACAAACAGAATTATTCGTAATGTTGTCACTTGAAATATTTTTCTGCGTGTGGTATACTGTATATTGGTAAGTTTGCGGACGAAAGTCTGCGTCTATGAAATGGAAAGGTGTGTCCCGAAAATGAAATTATCCGAAATGAACAGGGAACAGCTCCTCGGCTTCAAAAAAGAAGCGGAGCAGCTTTATAACGACTTCAAGGCAAAGGGTCTCTGCCTGAACATGGCAAGAGGAAATCCCTGCAAGGAGCAGCTTGAACTTACGGTCGATATGCTCGACGTTTTTGACGACGGCAATTTTATGAGCGAAAACGGTATCGACGTAAGAAACTACGGTATGCTCGACGGTATTCCCGAGGCTAAAAAGCTCTTTTCGGATATGATAGGCGTTTCCGATGACGAGGTAATTATCTTCGGAAATTCCAGTCTTAACGCTATGTACTGGGCTGTGCAGATAGCCTTCAACAAGGGCATACGCGGCTGCGAGCCGTGGTCTAAGCTCGAAAAGGTGAAGTTCCTCTGCCCTGTCCCCGGCTACGACAGACACTTTAAAGTAACCGAGTTCTTCGGCGTTGAGATGATAAACGTCCCCATGACACCCGAGGGTCCCGATATGGATATGGTCGAAAAGCTTGTCTCCGAGGACGACGAAATAAAGGGCATTTGGTGCGTTCCTCAGTATTCCAACCCCGACGGCATTTCCTACAGCGACGAAACTGTAAGACGTTTCGCCAATCTGAAGCCCAAAGCAAAGGATTTCCGTATCTTCTGGGACAACGCCTACTGCATTCATCACCTCACGGATGATCCCCACTATATACTTAATATCCTCGATGAAGCCAAAAAAGCAGGCAACGAAAATATGGTCTACATTTTCGGCTCGACATCTAAGATCACGTTCCCCGGCGCAGGCGTTGCCGTTATGGGGTCAAGCCGTGAAAACGTTGAACAGCTTAAAAAGTATCTCGGCATTTCAATTATAAGCTACGATAAAATGAATCAGCTCCGCCATGTCAAGTTCTTCGGCAGCTTCGAGAACATGAAGGAGCATATGAAAAAGCATATGGCGATCATCGCGCCTAAATTCAGGCTTGTTTGCGACATGCTCAAAAAGGAGATAGCTCCTCTCGGTATCGGCGAATGGACTGAACCCGAGGGCGGATATTTCGTTTCCTTTAACGCTATGAACGGCTGCGCAAAGCGTATCGTCAAGCTGTGCAGCGAGGCAGGCGTTACCCTCACAGGCGCAGGAGCAACTTTCCCCTACGGCGTTGACAAGAACGACAAAAATATCCGTATCGCCCCGACATATCCCTCTATGGAGGAGCTTGAAAAGGCTATGGAGCTGTTCATTATCAGCGTCAAGCTTGCAAGTGTGGAAAAGCTTCTTCGTGAAAAGAAATAAAAAATTTTCCCGTCGGAACTCAGCTCCGACGGGATTTTTTTAGTCTAAATGTGAACTTTTTGTAAATTTTTGCAATATTCAATGGTTTTCCGTTGAAAAAAGGCTCATTCCGACCCTTTTATAGGAGGTGGTCTGTATGGCTCGACCAAGAAAAAAGGGTCTGGATTACTTTCCTTTGGACACCGACATTTTTGAGGACGACAAGCTTTTCGACGTGCAGAACGATTACGGTCCTTTGGGTGAAGTCATCTATATCCGACTGCTTTGTCTCGTGTATAAAAACGGATATTACTATCGTTTTGAAAGCCTTGACAAGCTCGCGGCGATGATGATGAGGTCTATCGGCAACAGATGGGCAAAGGACAAAAAGACTGTTAAAGACGTTATACTTTACCTTGCTAAGATAAATCTCTTTTCATCAGAGCTTATGCAAAGGAACGTTATAACCTCTCGAAGTATTCAGGAGCGATACCTGTTAGCGGTGGAACGTAGACAGTCGAAGATCGTTGAATACAACCTTCTCGAAAATAATATTTCGCAGGAGGACACGTTTTCTGTACCCGAAAATCAAATTTCCGCATCGGAAACTCATATTAATGCTGCGAAAACTCAGGTTAATGCCGTCAATAATGCTCCAAAGGAAAGAAAACCAAACGAAAGCAAAGAAAACGAAATGAGAGGGAACGAAAACAGCTTCGCAGCTTCTGCCCCTCAGCCCCTCCGCAGCTACGGAGAATTTCAGCATATAACGCTGACCGACAGCGACTTACTCAGCCTTGAAGAACGATTCGGAAAGCCGAACGTTGAAAAGTACATCAGGAAAATGGACGTTTATCTCGAACATTCGGGCAAAACCTACCCCGACTGCTATTTGAAATTGCAGAAATGGCTTCTCGACGATAACGTAAAAAAGGAACTCTACGACGGCTATGACCCCGATAAATACAAGTTTCTGATAAATAATTTTTGACCGATGTTGCTAATGGACACAGTAATATTAATCATTATCAACAACTTATGTGGATACTGTTTCCTGTATTTTCTGTTAAAGCGGTAACTCTTGGTGTCCATTCTCGTGGATTTGACTGTGGAAATCATGGAGACTAACAGTATCGAATTAATTCGGGAATTTCCACAGTCCAATCCACGACAGCAGAGATTCCAAAGGGGTCACCCCTTTGGCAGGGGGTGTGGGGGACAGAGTCCCCCACAAAAGTTGTTGACAGTGAATAAAAATTAGCGAGTCATGCGAGCGGTTACGTGAACCGTCCGCAAGACTCGCTATTGGTTGGGGCAGCGGGATTTGAACCCACGCAGTGACAGAGTCAAAGTCTGTTGCCTTACCGCTTGGCTATACCCCATTATATAAGGCAGAGTAAAAACGAAAATTTGTCGTCCTCCGCTCATTTTATCGTTAATATAGAAAAAAGCCCGACACGCTCGGACTTTTTTCTAACATGGAGGCGCCACCCAGATTTGAACTGGGGATCAGGGTGTTGCAGACCCACGCCTTACCACTTGGCTATAGCGCCATGCTGGAGCGGATTACGAGGCTCGAACTCGCTACCTCCACCTTGGCAAGGTGGCGCTCTACCAGATGAGCTAAATCCGCATTGGCGACCCGGATGAGGCTCGAACTCACGACCTCTAGCGTGACAGGCTAGCGTTCTAACCAACTGAACTACCGGGCCATTGGTGGGGACTACAGGGCTCGAACCTGTGACCCTCTGCTTGTAAGGCAGATGCTCTCCCAGCTGAGCTAAACCCCCACTGTGCCGTTATCGTCTTTCTTACCGCTGACGACTTAATTATTATATCACAATCCTTTTGATTTGTCAAGCCTTTTTTGAAAATTTTTTTCAAAAATTTTATTCGACCGATTTATAGGCTTTTGCGCATATCCATGAAGTACCGTTTTTAAGCAATATTTCGGTATCGGCGAACCCTGCCTCCATTAAAAGAGCGCGGAGTTCAGACGGAGCAGGGTTAAACAGATCGTATTTCCTGATATTATTTATAGCGTCGTCGGACAGCTCGGCGTCGCCGTGAATGTCCGCCACTATTATAAAAACGCCGTTTTCCGCAAGAACACGCCGAACCTCTCGGAGCGTATCCGCATTTCTGCCCCAAAAGTAAAAGCTCTCGACCGTATAAATAACGTCAAAGCTGTTGTCGGGGAAAGGGAGAGCTTCTGCGGACGCCTTTATGATGTTCATTTTGCCCGTGTTTACGTCTTGGATATTCCTTTGACGGCTTAACTCTACGGAAACTTCGGAATAGTCAACGCCCGTCAATCTGCCTGACGAAATACGTGCAGACATTTTTTTCAGAGCGTCACCGCCGCCGCAGCCGATGTCGAGAACACGTTCCGAACCGTTCAGTTCAAGCGTATTCAACGCCCATTCGGTAACGCCGCTGTGGGATTCACCCATTCGCCTGAGCATTTCTTCTCCCGCTTTTCCATGCGGTTTCGCAGGATTCCCAAGCTCGGTAACGGACATTTCGTTCTTTTCTGTACTCATTTTTTACCTTCTTTAAAAAGCTTTTTCATCTTTGCACATTTATAGTATATGTTTAAGTTTCTGATTATGTGATTTTTTCCACTATCCACAACTTAATGTTTTTCCTTTGTAGTGACACGGCGTGCCATGTTCTTAATAAAGGAACGCCCTCTCTTGCAGGGCGCACTTCGTGCCGTCCCCTCTGCCCTTCGGGCATCTCCCCACCCGTGGGGAGTCACCTCTTTCCCAACAGTCATGCTGACTGTTGGGAAATTCACCCTTTGCGGAGCGCTTAAACGCTATGCAGGGCTTCGCCCCGCACCCCACCAGAGGCGCTGCCTCTGGACTCCGCCAAAGGGACACCGTCCCATATGCACTAACCTATTCAACTTGCCATAAAGAAGGAAGT
>JAGAQC010000046.1 GCA_017622925.1 Ruminococcus sp. | reverse complement strand
TCGGCTTGCTTTTTGAACCTTCAGGCGTTTGATTTTAAACGAGATTTTTCTCGTATTTCCGCTAATTGTTGTGTTGAAAAACGTTCAGATGGCATTAGAATGCAAATGTCTGCTTTTATGTTAGGTTAGTGCATATGGGACACCGTCCCTTTGGAATCCCGATGTTAGTTCGCTTAAGTTGTAGATTTATTCAGGCAACGCCGCAAAAAACACATTGACGGTTCTTCATGGCATTGCCAAAATTTTTTCAGCCTATTCTGTAAACGCAGTTTCATATATCACATTATAATTTGAATTGAAATCGACTATAAGCGCATCGCCGCTTGAAGTATTATCGCCGTAGTAAGTACCCTCGGCAGGGATTTGAAGCTGCTGTCTGTCATAACCAAGCAGGAAAGGCGCTCTCAGCGACAAAGCGTACAGCTCGCCTGTTGACATATTTGTTGAAACTCCGGGAAGTACGCTTGAAGATAACTTCGGCAGAAGCGTGGGATCGACTGATTTAAGCTTGTTCATTACAAGCTCCATGACCCGTCTTTGCCGCTCGGTACGCTCAAAATCGGCGTTTCCTATGTATCTGATACGGGCGTAGGAAAGAGCCTGCTTGCCGTTGAGATGAAGATCGCCGCCGTTTTTAAGCAGGTCGTCCAGAACGCCGTCACCCATAATTTCGTTGACCTCCGCTTGAAGTATCGTGTTTATCTCCTGCGCTTCAGCGTCCGAAATTTCAACGTCAATTCCGCCGACAGCGTCCACAATATTTGCAAAGGAAACGAAATTGACAGAAACGTAGTCGTCAATGGCAATGCCGAAATTATGCTCGATAGTGTCCATAAGCAGCTCGGGTCCGCCGTATGAATACGAGGCGTTCAGCTTGTCCCAGCCATAGTCGGGAATTTCCACGTAGCAGTCTCGCATGAACGAGATAAGGCTGACCTTATCGGTCTTGCTGTTCAGAGAAGCGAGCATCATGGTGTCCGACCTGCCCCGTTCATCGGAGGTACGTCCGTCCGTGCCTATAAGAAGTACATTTGTTACATAGCTGCGTGAAAGGGCGTCGCTGCGGCGGTTTCGTCCTGACGTATCGACGTGTTCCATTTTTTTGATAAGGCTCATGGCGGTGCAGGAGTAAACTCCGAAAAGCAGGAGAAAAATTATGAGCAAAGTCGTCAAAAGTCTGCCTATCAGAGACTTTCTTCTCGGTTTTCTGCGGCTTTTTTTCGGCTGAGCTTTTTTCTTGCCGCCGCCTGACGAGCGTCTTTGCGGTTCATGGGGATACGGGTACGGCGGCGGCTGATTCGGGTAAGGCTGTCCCTGATACGGGTCGCCGTAATACTGTTCGCCGCCGTATCCGCCGTTATAATATTGGTCATTCCGATATTGCTGAGGAGGTCTTTGCTGATAGCCCTGTTGAGGTCTTTGTTGATAACCTTGTTGAGGTCTTTGCTGATAACCCTGCGGAGGTCTTTGCTGAGAGCCTTGCTGAGGTCTTTGCTGTGAACCCTGCGGAGGTCTTTGCTGAGAGCCTTGCTGAGGTCTTTGCTGTGAACCCTGCGGAGTTTGTCTTTGAAGCGGTCTTACCGGCTGAGCGTTATGCTGCGGTGGAGAAGTCGGTCTGACGTTCCCCCTCTGCTCGGCGTGATAGTGTCCGTAGGGACTTCCCGAACTCGGCGGTATATATATGGTATTTGTATTTTGATTGTCTGAATTATTTCTGTCCGACATATTTGTTAGATCTCCTTATTTTCGGGTTTTGCTGCCTGCCGCAAAGCAGGTTATCAGCGTGCATATAAGATTATACAGTACCATAGCGGTTGCCGACATGTAAATATAATTCGATTCAAACGCCTTTGAAAGTATGAGCAGCATTGCAAGTCCGAATCCCAGCAGGATAGAAGCCGTCTGGAATATCAGGGCTATTATCGCAGAATTATGAACTCTTTTTATGCCGAGTATAAGCTGCGCCATAGAGCTGAATTTGCCCGTACATGCCATAGACGCGCTTATGCGAACCGTTTTTCTCGTTTCTATATCGAAGTCCTCGTGGAGCTTTTTCGGCAGTACCTTGACCATATTATTGGGAATTTTATATACTGCGGCTATCTTATCGGCTGTAACGAAGCAGTCGGTGGACTTGACGATAATACATACCTTTTTTCTGATAAGCCGTTCGAGCCACTTTTTCACGCCCCTGTCGGATATGATGTCCACTACGAACATAGCCGCTAAATTTCCCGAAATGGAAAGATACATCGGCTCATGACCCTTTGCGTACTCCGCTTCACGGGACTTCGTGGGCAGACCCTCGATATTGTGGGATTCCATAAGCTCACGGCTGCCCAGAAGCACTCGTCTGTTGCTTATCCAGCCGCACAGACCCATTCCGTCCTCGTAGGAGAAATTCTCAATAGGGTAAAGGAGGTCCTCCTTGCCGTCGATAACGTCCGTAAAAAGCTGCTGCATAAGGCTGCCGCCGCGGTACGTAAGACTTGCGGCGTCAAGAAACGCTTCGTCAAGCTTGGTGTTGGAGAAAACCTTTATTCCGCCAAGACGTACCGTTCCTGTCGGGAAAAGGTCGTCCGCCGAAGCGAGAACGGAGTTTGCGTCGTAAAGGTCGTCAACGCTCTGATAGCCGAGCAGAATGCCGTCGTTTTTCAAAGTCTCCTTTGATATTTTTTCAAGGGGGATATTCGCCGCAAACGGCAGCGCAAGGCATGAGCATGCGCATATGAGCATCGAAAAGACCGACATTCCGAAAATAAAAGCTTCCATGGAAAGCAGCGTTCCCATGCGAACAAACGTCAGGCACACCGAGGTCACAAGCGACACGCCCAGACACAATGGCGCGGCTTTTCGGCAAAAGCTGTCCGTAATGTCCGCAGAGTACGTATAACGCAGAAAATCCGTGAGAAAATCGGTCGGTCTCATGGCGGCAAGTATCGGGAAGTCCCCCAAAGTGCCGTGAGTAAGCCGTTCCGCGCGTTCCTCGTCCTTTACATAGACGACGGCGTGACGGTCAAAGCTTTGCGACGCAAACCTGAAATTCCGCCTTGCTCTTTTGAGTATCAGCAGCTTGCCTATCGCATTGGTTAGCAGGGCTAAAATTCCCACGGGCATGTAAATATGTATAAGCTCCGCCCTTGCCATATCAGTCCGCAGAAACGCCGTAAGAAGCGATATAAAGCACGCAGTCGCCGTTATAGCCGTCATTGAGTCGCTGTCCGCCTTTAACTTCGCAAGATTTTTAAATCCCTTTGCGATAACGGGAGCCGAATAGAAAAGGGACAGCATTCCCAGCAGGACATGCGCCGTAAGATAGGTGTAAATACTTTTTATGCTCAGAAAGCTTGCGATAGGAAGATCGAAACGGCTGCATACGGTGATATACAGGCTCAGAAACGCTGTCATCGCAAGGACTGCCACCCTCGTTTTGAGTATGCCCGTAAGCTCGTATATGTCACGTCCCACGTCCTGAACGTCGCCGTAGTAGTTGAAGTCCACGATACGCTTTGTACGCTTGTCTTTCATTTTTCGGCGCGCGTATTCGTCTGCATTTTCGGGAATTTGAACCTTTATAGTCTCCGTGGAACTTCCGCTTACGCTGCCAACTTTTCCACCCTTGGGAACGGCTTCGAGCTTGCGTGTAGCCTCCAACGCCTCGGGGGACGGTACAATATCGGTGATATATTTGCGGTTCTCAGGAGATTCGGCTTCGCTGATTATTTCGTCCCTGCTGCGTTTTTTCTTTTTCACCTCGGGAGGGATATACATGTACTCCCCCGACGGCGTTTCCTTTGAGTAGGTCTTTTTTGTTTTTTCCTTGGCGAACCATTTTTTCTTCCGCTTTTTTTTCTCCGCTTCTCTCGCCCTTGTCGATTCCGACATGGGACGTATTTTCGGCGAACCGTCCGTTATACTCTCCTCTGGACGCATGTCCGCCGGATGCGCGGAGCGTACCTCTTTTATGCCGTCCTCCCCTGCAACGGCAGCCGTTTTTCTTGAAAGCTCCGCAGGACGTATTTCGTTAGCCGGTATGCCTTTTATCTCATCGCTGTCAAAAAGCTCGTTTTTCTCGTGTGAAACGACTTTCGGTATCTCTGCGGCGGCTTTCACGGGGTCGGGGAGGGTGGAATTTATTATCTTCTGCGCGTCCACTCTGCCTACATGGGCGGTGGAATTGTCGTTGGGGTCTGTTTTATATTCGTCTAAAATGTCCTCTAAGGACAGCTTTGTATCTGCCACTTTACTTCACCTTAGTTTACCTTTCTCCGCTGCCGTAGAATTTCGTACATAAATATTCCCGCAGCCACGGAAGCGTTAAGGGAATTTATTTTGCCCATCATGGGGAGCCGTATCATAAAATCGCATTTTTCTCTGATAAGGCGGCTTATCCCGAAGCCCTCCGAGCCTATCACAAGACCGCAGCTCCCCGTGAGGTCGGTCTCGCTGTAATCGCTGCCTGATGCGTCCGTACCGTATATCCATACGCCGTTTTCTTTAAGCTTGTCTATGGCGGCGGCAAGGTTGGAAACTCTCGCCACGGGAACGTAGCTTGCCGCCCCTGCGGAGGTCTTAAAGACCGTTGCGTTAAGTCCTGCGCTTCTTCGTTTGGGAATTATAACGCCGTCCGCTCCCGAGGTCTCGGCGGTACGTATGATCGCTCCGAGATTGTGCGGATCTTCAATTTCATCGCATATTATAATGAACGGCTTTGTACCTTTTTTTTCGGAAACTGCAAGAATGTCCTCCACCGAAACGTACTCTCCGCACGCTCCGACGGCTGCAACTCCCTGATGAGAAGCTCCGCCCGAGAGCTTGCCGAGCTTTTCGTCCCTTACGTCCTTTACGGGGATACCCTTTTCCTTGGCAAGTCTGCGGATAACGCTGAGACTTCCGCCGTTTCCGTCTATGTATATCGTATCGAGGTTTGCCCCCGATTTAAGCGCCTCTATGACGGGATTGCGTCCGCATATCACGTCGGAGGGAGCATCGTTTGTTTTATCTTTTATATTTTTATCCATTTTGTTCTCCTTTTGATGTTTGCACACATATGTATTAATTATACCATTTCCACCGAAAAATTACAAGAGCTAAATCACGAATTTCACCTAACTTTCAGAAGAAAATAATGGATCAATGTATTTAAGCAGAATAACATTGGGATTCCAAAGGGATGCTGCTCCTAACTGCGGACACCGCACGCCGTGTCCCTACTAAGGGAACGCCCTCTCTTGCAGGGCGTTCCCTCTTTCCAAACAGTCCACCGGACTGTTTGGAAATTCACCCTTTGCGGAGCGCTTAAACGCTTTGTGGGACTCTGTCCCACACCCTGCCAGAGGCGCTGCCTCTGGACTCCGCCAAAGGGACACCGTCCCTTTGGAATCCCGATGTTATTCTACCCATGTTTGAAGAAAAATCCCGTCATAGCTGCGGCTTTGACGGGAATAGGTCTGTTATTTTTGTTCGGACTGCTTATATCTGAGTTTATCGTCGTACATATTCTCATCGGCTATACGTATCATGGCGTTAATGTCCACATGTTCGTCGAGCTTTTCAATGCAGCAGCCGATACTTGCTTTCACTATATACGGCTTGTCGGATTTTCTGTTATAATCGTAGAGATAATCGAGGAATCTGTCCTTGAAATCGTTGAAATAATAGCTTGCCTCCTGAGAGGGAATAACAACGGCTACGCAAAATTCGTCCCCTCCGAAGCGAGCGCATATTTCGCCCTGAACGGAGCTGCTGACCAGCGCGCGTCCGACCGTATTTATGGCGTTGTCCCCCTCGTGATGACCGAAGCTGTCGTTGATGTATTTGAGCTTGTTCAGATCGGCGGAGATAACTATTATCGTCAGATTTTCGCCCTCGCTGTCGGACAGAATACCCTCTAATTTATCGAAAAAGCCGCGTCTGTTGAAAAGTCCCGTCATGAAGTCTCTCTGCGACAACAGAGAAAGCTCCTTGTTTGCAGCGATAAGACGTTCGTTTATCGTGCGTATCTGCATTCGACCGTGAAAATTTCCCAAAGCCGCGCCTATAGTACTCATAAATATGTGCATTTTCTGATATTCGTCCCTGTCAATATCAGGCTGAAAAATACAGTAACCCATTACCATATCTATAAAATGTACCGTACAGACCACTATCGGCTCGGTTCGCTTGGCAAGAAGCTCGTAATGAGGGATAAGCTCGCTCTTTTCTATGGTACACGGCGGCACATCGCACCAAAAATACTTCTGATGAAGTATGTTGACCTTATCGCTGAAGCTGTTTTCGTCCTTTCTGTTCGAGCCGAAATCGGGAGCGTTGAATACATCGTCATTTATCGCAAATATCGTTGTGTGAAAGCGGAACTTGTCTATCAATATAGGCGAAAGTTCATTTATATCGGACATTTTTGCAATGGACGACTGGAGAGAACACATCATTGTCTGACGCTCGTTTGAAAGTCTCATTCGTTCGATAAGTCCCGTAATTGCCGTGTTGACGTTTACATCGTTCATACTTCGGCAGCCGCATGACTGGGAGTAAATTATATTAAAGCCGACCTCGCTTTTGCCGTCTGTTTCCTCGCCGTTCATGAACGCAAGTATTTTTTCTATTACAAGTCTGCTCATTTCGGCGTAATCCTGCATACAGGTCGTCAGACGGGGCAGGTGATAGCGCGACTGCTCGATACCGTCAAAGCCCGTAACTATGCAGTCATCGGGGATAGCATATCCTCTTTGCTGTAGAAAAGTGCTTACGGTTATCGCCATTGTATCGTTGGCGCATATAATTGCGTCGGGAAGCTCTCGCTTTTCAATATCGAACCATTGCAGCAGAATGTCGTTTGTTGGACCCGACCAGAAACAGCCGTAGCCGACGTTGTTTTCATCGTAGGGAATGCCGTTTGCTTCAAGAGCGCGGCGGTAGGCTTGTTTTCTCTCCTCTGAAAAAGAGTTCCCCTCAAAGCCCGTTATAAGATTTACTTTTCTTGCTCCGTGTACCTCGATAACATGGCGGCACAGCGTTTCAAAAACGTCCGCATAGGTAAACGACAGGCAGATACAGCCCTCGATCTCCTTATCTATTGAAATTACGGGAATATTATTTTCATGACTTTTGCTTATAATATGTTTCAGAATATTTTCATTGTATATAAAATTTGGGAATATTATTATCGCGCTCAGCTTTTCGTAGGGTATCAGTCTGAATACTGATGAAGCCCCCTCGGTATCCTTGTTTTTTGAATCGTACAGATCCGATGTTGAATTGAATATTAGAAGTCTGAAATCATTGGCGGTCGCCTGCTTGTTGAGTTCCTTTACAAAATTGAAGCGGTCTTCGTCATGAAGTGTAGAGAGACAGACGCCAATAAGCTTTGGCAGTTTCTCCACGCTGCTCACCTCCTGATATATACACCACGTAGTTATACTAATATTATTTTATCACATCAATTTGCAAATGTAAAGGTTTTTTTTGAAAAAAACACCGTTATTTTTTAAAAATCACCGCATCAAAATGTGACAAATAAATGAAAATTCCCGTTGCTTACGACTTATTTTCGGATTTTGACTTTACAGGACCTGCCTTTTGTGGTATAATTTAAAACGACCTCTAAAAACAATCATTTAATGAACGATCAGCCACTTCTGATATGGAGATGATAAAAATGAATGGAAGATCAGGAAAACTTGCAGCCCTCCTTGCGGTATCGCTCTGTATCTGCGGAGCTGTATCATGCGGACACGACGTTCCGAAAGCTTCGGAGAACAGTCAGGGCGGATTTGAGGTAACAGGCGGTGAAAAAGAAAACGGCGATCCGTCGGAAAGCGGACTTGTCCCCCGAACCACTTCTGCGGACGACCTTGCTGAGGATACGGCAAAAAGCACCTCAACTACGGCAGAGGGCGGAAATGTCTCGCTTGTGACACGTTCCAAAGATGAACTGGACAAACTTAAAACGAAAAAGCCCTCGGGCGGCTCGACTAATACGGCAAAAACGTCGGGCGGAAATACCTCCTCGGGCGGCAAAACTTCGGGCGGCGGTACTAACCCGACAAGCGGCGGACAAGGCGGAAATTCGGAAGTTTCGGGAATAACTCTCAGCTACTATTCCGCAGAACTCGTAGTCGGACAGACAAAGACTTACCCCACGGTAAGCGAAACGATAAACGAAGTATGGTCAAGCTCCGACACCAACGTCGCAACAGTCGATAACGTCGGAAATATTACCGCCGTTGGTGAGGGAAGCTGCGTTATTCGGGTAGTTTCAGCCGATAAAAGCACTCTCGGAGCGGAAGTCGCCGTTACAGTGTCGTCCCCCTCGGGCATACAGGTCATAGACGGTGTTACCTATGTGGACGGTATCCTCATAGCAAACAAGTCCTACGGTCTGCCCGCGGACTACAACCCCGGCGGACTTACTTCCGACACGTACAGCGCGTTTCAGGAGCTTGTTCAGGGCGCGGCAAACGATAATATAAATATCTTTTTGTCGTCGGGCTTCCGTTCCTATGAAACTCAGGACGAGATATACAATAACTACGTTTATACCCACGGTCAGGCTACTGCCGATACGTTTTCCGCTCGTCCGGGATTTTCGGAGCATCAGACGGGTATGGCTATCGACGTCAACGAGATAAGCGACGCGTTTATCGGTACTCCCGAAGCGATATGGCTGGAGGAACACTGCACGGAATACGGCTTCATTATTCGCTATCCGCAGGGCAAGGACAGTATCACGGGATATAAGTACGAACCGTGGCATATCCGCTATGTGGGCAAGGAAGTTGCTCAGGCTGTAAAAGACGCGGCGGCTGAAAAAGGCGACCCGTACCTTACCCTTGAAGAATATCTCGGCATAGATTCTTATTATCACTAATAAAACCACTATTTACAACTTAAGGAATTATGTTCCTATTAAGGGAACGCCCTCTCTTGCAGGGCGTTCCCTCTCCAAAAACGGTTCACAGAACCGTTTTTGGATTCACCCTTTGCGGAGCGCTTAAACGCTATGCAGGGCTTTGCCCCGCACCCCACCAGAGGCGCTGCCTCTGG
>JAGAQC010000045.1 GCA_017622925.1 Ruminococcus sp. | reverse complement strand
TCCGAATTCCATTTCATAATGTACAAGTGCGATTTCCTTTTGATTTAACTGTATTTTGATTTTTCGTTTTGTTCCCATTGTCATCACCCTATTTTATTATACCACGTTTTAATGACGATTGCAATAGATGACAGTATAAATACGGCGGCAGACTTTCAGTGGAACTTATCAGAAGAATGAGGGTGAGAAAATGAGTGAAAATCCATTAAGACTTTTGCTGCGGAAAAAGCCTTGCCTGCGTGTTATAGAGACCATAAACGCTCTTGAAGCAATAATCATTCGGGAACTTTCAAAAGATAACAAGGGATTTGACGCTCTTTGGTTCAGCGGACTTTGCCATGCCGCATGGAAAGGCATGCCCGATGACGAAAGTACGCCCCTTGAAACGAAGCTTGAAACTCTGAAAGAGATCAGGCGTGTAAGCAGTATGCCGATCGTTGCCGACTGCGATACGGGCGGAACGCCTGACGAGCTTTGCCGATGTATTTCGGAACTCAGCGGACTTGTCTCTGCTGTAGTTGTTGAGGATAAAAAGGGCGTTAAGCGTAATTCATTGTACGGCAGTTCGGTAAAGCAGCATATGGAAGATATGTCGGTTTTTGCAGATAAACTGAAACAGGCGGCAGTATCGGCTGAAAAGTCTGATATTATGCTGTTTGCCCGTATAGAAAGTTTTATCTGCGGCGAGACTGAGGAGATAGCTTTGAAGCGTGCGGAAAGGTACATTTCATCAGGGGCGGAGGGGATCGTTATACACAGCATATGTCCCAACGGAGGGGACGCTTTTGCTTTTGCCGAAAAACTGCGTAGAGCTTATAAAGATGTTCCCATTATTATGATACCGACGGTGTACAGCGGATTTACTTTCGGGGAACTTCAGGATAAGGGCGCAAATATCGTAATATATGCCAATCAGCTTACGAGAAGCGCAGTTATGGCAATGGAAAAAACGGCAAGGAGCATTCTTGCGGACGGGTGCAGCCGATTTGCCGATGAAAATTACTGTGTGCCGCCGAAAAAAATACTGCGTATGATAGAGGGCGAACAAGAATGATAGATGTACAAAGCTTTTGTGAATGCCTGAAAGAAAACGGCTTTGATTTTTTTGCAGGCGTTCCCGATTCGCTGTTGAGCGGATTCTGCGCTTGTGCAGGGGAGATTTTTGGGAAAAGATTTATAATATCAGCGAACGAGGGTAACGCCGTTGGACTTGCCGCCGGTCATTATCTTGCAGAGGGCAAGGCGGCTGTTGTTTTCATGCAGAATTCGGGTATCGGAAACGCTGTAAATCCGCTGCTTTCTCTTGCGGATAAGTATGTTTACAATATTCCGATGCTGCTTATAGTCGGCTGGAGAGGTGAACCTAAAGTTAAGGACGAACCTCAGCATATCGCTCAGGGACGGCTTACACGGGAACTTTTTAACGTTATGGGCATTGAAAATATCGTCCTTGACGATAATTACAGCGAGACTGTTTCCTATTGTGCGGAAACAGTCGGACAAGGAAAGAGAATTGCCCTGATAGTCAGGAAAAATACCTTTTCGCCGTATGAATACAAGGCTTTCAAAAGTGATTTTTCCATGACACGCGAGCAGGCGTTAGAAATTATCACAGGCTCTATAGGCGAAAGAGATATAGTCGTTTCAACTACGGGCAAGACTTCACGGGAGCTTTATGAGCTTCGGGAACGGTCGGGCAGCGGTCACGGCAGGGATTTCCTCACAGTAGGTTCTATGGGACACGCTTCATCAATTGCGGCAGGATTGAGCCTTTCAACTGACCGTGACGTGTACTGCATAGACGGTGACGGCGCATTTCTCATGCACATGGGCGCAAGTGCCGTAAACGCCGATATTTCAGGGGATAACTATAAATATATAATCATAAATAACGGAAGTCACGAATCGGTGGGAGGTCAGCCGACTGTAGGTTTTAAAATGTGCGCTGAGGAAGTTTTAAGGGGCTGCGGCTTCAAAAATGTTTTCCGTGCAGAGAGCGTTGACGAGCTTCGCAATATTATTGAAAAAATGAAGTCTGTAGGAAAATCGGCGGCGGTGGTATATGTAAAACAAGGCTCCCGAAATGATCTCGGCAGACCTGTAATGACGCCGATAGAGAACCGAAACGCGCTTATGGAGGAGCTGTCAGAATGAAAGCATTGATCTTTAATTCGGGGACGGGCAGCCGAATGGGAAAACTAACGGATAATCGTCCGAAATGTCTTGTAAAGCTTCCAAATGGTGAGACTATACTTTCACGTCAACTGCGAATACTTTCGGAATGTGGCATAACAGAGACAGTTATCACAACAGGAAAATATACTTCCGAAATTATAGCAGAGTCGGAAAAATGCAGGTCGATGAGCCTGACCTTTGTTGAAAATCCGCGCTATGCCGAAACAAATTATATTTATTCAATGTACCTTGCGGCAAAATATTTGGACGATGATATTCTTATGCTTCACGGCGATCTTGTTTTCGAGAAAGAAGTAATTCGCTTCATGCTCGGCAGTCGGGAGACTGATCTGTGCATGTACGAGAAGTCATCACCTTTGCCTGATAAGGATTTTAAGTGCATGGTGGAGAACGATATTCTGCGGAGAGTATCAGTTGATATTTTCGGACGGAACTGTTATGCTTTTCAGCCGATATACAAGCTTTCAAGGAGGACTTTCAGACTATGGGCAGACAGGGTAGGGGAGTATGTCACAGCAGGAAAAACGTCGGTGTACGCTGAGGACGCTCTTAACGACATTCTCCCTCAGTTGGTGATCTCCGCGGTCGAGAATCACAGCGGTTATATTCGTGAAATTGATAATGAAGATGATTTTTTGAAGGTCGGTTCTCGGATAGCGTTTCTTGATTTGGATTGCTTTGAAAATATCAGCGTTCTGCCTGAGTTTATTGAAAGCTTATGCTGCGAACGTCCGTTTGTGACAGTCGGCAGACATTGCCGTAGTATGATAGAAGAAATGATGGTTAAAAACGGACATCTTGAATGCTGCTATTTTTCAGATTACCGTGAAAATCCCGATGAGGAAAGTATAAAACGTGCGGCGAATGCTTTCCGAATGCACAAAAGCGATATTATAATATCAATAGGCGGAGGGAGCGTCATTGATACCGCAAAAGCTGTTAAAGACCTGACAGGGGCAAACATTCCGCATATAGCAGTACCGACAACGGCAGGTTCGGGCAGCGAGGCTACGAAGTTTGCAGTGTATTACAAAAACGGTGAAAAGCGTTCCTTTGATGAAACTAAGCTTCTGCCCGAATATGCCGTACTTGACAGCAGTCTGCTTTATACCTTGAATAGAACTCAGCGTATGATAACGCTTCTGGACGCTCTATGTCACTCTGCCGAAAGCCTTTTATCGGTTCATGCCAACAGCGAAAGCCGCAGGTATGCGAAAATTTCTATACGTCTGATAAACGAATATTATCAGCGTTACGCTCAGGGAGAACATGCCGTTTACGGAATAATAATGCTCGCTTCACATTACGCAGGAAAAGCGATAAATATTTCAAAAACCGCCGCAGGTCATGCTATGAGCTACGTGCTTACTTCAAGACTCGGTATAAAGCACGGTCAGGCTGCGGCGGTCTGTCTTAAAAATATTTTTGCCGTCTTATCGGAAGAAAATCGGCTGCCTGCGGATCATTACGGGATATACAGACTTCTTTCGGAGATCTATGCAGCGGCTGAATTTAAAGCGTGTCGGTGTATGATCTCGGCAGAGGAATTATCGTATAATATAAATACGGAACGAATGAAAAACTTTTCCCTGCCACTTGGGAAAAATGAAATATTGGAAATTTACAAACGAATCACATCAGACTTGCAGGGAAGCTTTTGATACCGCAGTATATTGCGTTTTCTCCGAGTTCCTGCTCTATTTTCAAAAGACGGTTGTATTTTTCCGTGCGTTCGCTTCGGCAGGGTGCGCCCGACTTTATCTGACCTGTGTTCAAGGCTGCGGCAATGTCCGCTATCACCGTATCCGAAGTTTCTCCCGAGCGATGCGAGATAACCGTGGAATATCCTGCTTTTCGCGCCATGCGTACAGCGTCTATGGTCTCCGATAAAGTACCTATTTGATTGAGCTTTATGAGAATAGAATTTCCAACGTCCAGTGAAATTCCCTTTGAAAGCCTTTCGGTATTCGTTACAAAAAGGTCGTCTCCGACAAGCTGGACCTTTCCTCCGAGCATAGCGGTCATTTTCTGCCAGCCGTCCCAATCCTCCTCGTCAAGACCGTCCTCTATCGAGATTATGGGGAACTTCTCAATAAGAGATTCCCAATGTGCTATCAACTCATCTGAGGTGAAGATTTTTCCCGATTTAGGCTGCCGATAAAAGCCTGATCCATTTTCGGAACATTTCCATTCAGAGGAGGCGGCATCTATGGCAAGCATAATGTCTTTGTACGGCTCGTAACCTGCTTTTATTACTGCTTCGAGGATAACTTCGAGAGCTTCTTCGTCATTTTTCAGTTCGGGTGCAAAACCGCCTTCATCTCCGACGGATACGGAAAGCTTTTTATCTGTAAGGATTCCCGAAAGGCTGCGGTATATCTCGGCACACCACCTGACAGCCTCCCTAAAGGAAGAAGCTCCCACGGGCATTATCATAAATTCCTGCGTGTCGATATTATTTGAAGCGTGTGCGCCGCCGTTTAAAATATTCATCATCGGAACAGGCATTGTTATGCCGCTTATACCGCCCAAGAATCGGTAAAGCGGTATATTCAGAGAGACGGCTGACGCTCTTGCCGCAGCTATTGATACGGCAAGTATCGCATTTGCGCCGAGTCGGGATCTATCCGCAGTACCGTCCGCTGTTTTCATTGCCTTGTCTACGGCGTAAATATCCGAGGCGTCATAACCCGTAAGAACCTCGTTCAGAACGGTATTTATATTATCGACCGCTTTTAATACGCCTTTTCCGCCGTACCTCGACATATCGCCGTCCCGAAGCTCCACCGCTTCAAATTTTCCCGTTGACGCACCGCTCGGAACTGCGCCTGTGCCGACTGAACCGTCTGTCAGGATAACCTCCGCTTCGACCGTGGGATTTCCTCTTGAATCAAGAATTTCTCTGCCTTTTACTGCTTTTATTTTTGTTGAATCCATAAAAATCACTCCTTTGGATTATTATTGTAAAAAATACTCTTTTTATTTATTGTGAAAGTATGAAATAAATGTAAAATTTTCTTGCGCTTTTAGGATAATTATGATATAAGCAGCGTGCCGCTGCAGCCATTGCCGACCGTATTCTTATGTACGTGATATGCGTCCCCGAAGCCGCATGTCTCAGGAAATGGCAAGTATCGAAAGAAGCGTGTCGCTACATCGGGAATTTTTTCCGCAACTGTTGCAATTTTGTACTCAATATGGTATAAATTAAGTCAAATGGAACCAAGTGGAGTGAGGTGGACTTAAATGGATTGAAATGACCGTAAAATCGGCACTTTTCATGGTAGAAAGCCTGAAAGTCCCGAAATACCGCAAACTCAAAAAAATCGCAAAATCATCAAAACTTGGTAGAAAATCGGTAGAAGTACCGCTCTGCCAAAGTTGGTAGAAAACCAAAAAAGCTGGTAGAAAACCTGTTGACAAACTGAATAATTGACTTAGCGGACAGTGTTTCATAATCGAAGCGCTGTCCGCTATTTTTATGCCTAAAATCAAATATGCTGTATGTGCTTCTTGGAAACAAGGAGCATTTTTCTTTTCAGAATGAAATGTCACGGGAGGTCTTTTTATGCTTACACCCAATCGAATCACATTGATGAATTACGGTCTGTCCAAGCTGTCAAAGAAAATTTTGAGTGATATGCTCAATCATAAGGAACTTGACTACTCGACAATGGACGAGCTGCTCGGTCATTACTCCGGCAGAAATGCTGACGATGTTCGGCAGGCTGTTGAGGAACTTGACGGCAGGGATTTTCTGTACCGTATCGAAAAGCATGACCGTGAGGTCTACGCTGCCAACAAGCCAAAGACCGCCTGACGGCTTTGTACGCCATCTGCTTGCATATTTTCCGTCATATCGCACAGAAACTCCTTGAAATACGACAGTATTCCTGTGTCGTTTCTGTACAATCTGACGAAAAATCTGACTGCGCATCTGCCGTACAATCTCTGTGCGGTGTTACCCTGAGAATTGCAAATATGGAATTTTCCTATGATCCGTGGGGTGTGGACGATGAAGAAGAATAGAACTCCGCAAACGGTCTCTGACAGCATTTGCCGTATCCATAAGTCGGCATATTTCACCATGCTGTGTAATTGTTTTATCCGTTCCACTCGCCTGAGCAGTGATACTATCTTTCTTTTTGCGAAGATACTTAGCCTGCCGCCAAGCTGGAATTTTACGAAAAGCGGTCTGGCTGCTACTTGTGAGATCGGCATTACAGCTTTGGAGCGTATGCTCCGTGAGTTGGAAGATTGGGGCTATCTGACTATCAGAAAACTAACTCCCGATCAGACTGAGAACGGCAGATATAAGTATGTGTATGACTTCTATGAGTATTCGGAAAAGGACGATACTATCCCGAAATACGATGTTGTTCTGGAAACTTACACAGCGGAAAATGCTGTTCTTTACCGTACCGAAAAGAAAAACAACTATTTTTCTGTCAGCAATAAAATCCTTTGGGGCAAGGCTGACGATATGAAGAAGTACATGAAAGCAATGGGCGTTATGCTAAAGTCGCTGTCCCTGCCCTCGTGTTGGAGATTTTCACTTGACGGTATCGTTGCTGTCTGCAAGGAAGGCAGGACTGCTGTCAAGTCGGCTCTTGATTATCTGATCGAGCTTGGCTATCTTGTACGGACTCAGCTTCTGCCGAATGAAACTGTAAGCCGTCAT
>JAGAQC010000009.1 GCA_017622925.1 Ruminococcus sp. | reverse complement strand
GGATACGGCAGGCAAGGAGCTTGCAGGAGCAGAGCTTACTCTGACGGGTACAGACTTCGAGGGCAACAAGGTACAGTTCAGCGAGACAGACGTAACGTTCGGCGAGGGTGCGAAATTTGTATCTGACGGCGATACGCTTACATGGGTATCGGGTTCTGAAGCAACTCTTGTTAAGAACCTCCCCGACGGTACTTATGTACTCCATGAGATCGCAGCTCCCAACGGATATGCAGTCGCAACGGACATCACATTTACTGTTGCAGGCGGAACAGTCAGCGGAAATGTCGGCGTAAGCGGAACTACAGTAACAATGCTCGATGAGATAGTTCCTGTAACTACGGAAAGCACAGTTTCCACGACTACGACAACTTCAACTTCAAAGACAACAAAGACTACAACAGCAAAGACAACGACAACTACGACTACTAAGTCGGACGCTCCCAAGACCGGCGACAAGGGTACGGCTATTCCCGTTCTCGCTCTCGCTATGGCGGCAGGCGCAGCATTCGCTTTCAGAAAAAAACGCGAGGACGAAAACGAGGATTGATCTTTCAGTTCCGTAAATTCTGACTTGCACCAGAACTCCCCCTCGGCTTTGAGGGGGAGTTTTGTTATGCTGAAAAAACCAAAAAATAAGAATAAATATTCATATAACGTGGAATATTTAACGCTAAAATGAATATTTATTCCAAACCTATTGACAATATTTTTTTATGGTGTATAATAGAAGTGTTGAAAAAAATATTTCTCAGGGAGGAATTCAAAATGGATAAAAAGGATATTAAAAAGGTAGTTCTCGCTTATTCGGGAGGACTTGACACTTCTATCATCATTCCGTGGCTCAAGGAAAACTACAATAACTGCGAGGTCATCGCTGTTTCGGGCGACGTTGGACAGGGTACGGAGCTTGACGGTCTTGAAGAAAAGGCTATCAAGACAGGTGCTTCAAAGCTTTACATAGAGGACTTGAAGGAAGAATTTATTCAGGAGTACGTTTACCCCACTGTTCAGGCAGGCGCGATCTACGAGAACCGCTATATGCTGGGAACTTCCTTTGCTCGTCCGATCATTGCAAAGAGAATTGCCGAAATAGCTATCAAAGAGGGCGCAGACGCTATCTGCCACGGCTGCACGGGTAAGGGCAACGATCAGGTTCGTTTCGAGCTTGCTATCAAGGCGTTCGCTCCCGATATGCACATTATCGCTCCTTGGCGTGAGTGGGAACTGAAATCCCGTGATCAGGAGATCGACTATGCAGAAGCGCATAATATACCTCTTAAAATAAACAGAGAGACAAATTATTCTAAGGATAAGAATATCTGGCATCTCTCTCACGAGGGTCTCGACCTTGAAGACCCTGCAAACGAGCCGCAGTACGAGAAAAAGGGCTTCCTCGAAATGGGCGTTTCTCCTATAGACGCTCCCGACAAGCCTACATATATCACTATCCACTTTGAAAAGGGAATCCCCACAATGCTTGACGGCAAGGAGCTTAACGGCGTTGAAATGGTCTCCGCTCTTAACAAGCTCGGCGGCGAGAACGGTATCGGACTTGCAGACCTCGTTGAAAACCGTCTTGTGGGCATGAAGTCAAGAGGAGTTTACGAGACTCCCGGCGGCGCAATTCTCTACCACGCTCACGAAGTTCTCGAGACTATCACTATCGACAAGGAAACTGCACGTATCAAGCAGTACCTCGGAATCAAGTTTGCCGACATCGTTTACAACGGTCAGTGGTACACTCCTCTCCGCGAGGCTATGACTGCTTTCGTTGACAAAACTCAGGAGACTGTTACAGGCGACGTTCGTCTTAAACTCTACAAGGGCAATATCATCAACGCAGGCGTAACTTCTCCCTATACCCTCTACGATGAGGAAGTCGCTACATTTGACGAGGATCAGGTTTACGATCAGAAGGATTCCGCAGGATTTATCAACCTCTTTGGTCTGCCGATCAAGGTCAAGGCTAAACTCGATCAGAAGCGCAACAATAAGTAATGGCGCATACTGTCTTTATGGCGGTGTTTTGGATCGTTGTTATTGCTGCTTTCGGCGGCATAACGTTCGATCTGGTGCGTAACATCATCAAGCTGAGAAAGAGCAGTATAAAAAGCTTTGAGGGTGAACCCGTGGAGGTCGATGCGGTGGTAGACGAGCAGACAATGACGCTCGTTAAAAACCGCAAGGTAAGTTCCGACAGTATGGCTCAGCATGTCAACATTGTCAGTCTCAGCTATAAGGCGGACGGCGTTACGTTCACCAAAGAGGCGGAACTTGTTGACGTTATGGGAAAGCTCAAAGCAGGCGATACCGTAAAGCTTGTTTATGACAGGTGTAATTCGTCAAATGCCCTTTTTGCGGACGGCAGCGAAACTTTGTCCGCGAAAAACGCCATAAAGTGGGATATATGCTATTACATTATAACGCTCATAGTCGGTATGTTTCTGTTTCTTAAAATAGACGCTGTGACCGCCTGATGATCGAGCAACAGAATATTTTTGCAGGCAGGGGAGGCGAAATTCTCCTGCCTGTTGCATTTAATGTGTTATTAAATAGGAGTTTCGGAGGGTTATTATATGGAGGTAAAGTTTTACGATGAAGTAAATGACTCCCTGTTAAAATTTGCAGTAATTGTTTCTAAACATAATGAGAAATGGGTTTTTTGTAAGCATAAACAAAGAGAAACGTTAGAGATACCGGGCGGTCACAGGGAAATCGGGGAAACAATTGTTGAAGCCGCAAAACGTGAACTGTATGAAGAAACAGGAGCTGTTGATTTTACGATAAAACCGATATGCGTTTATTCTGTTATTTCTGATGATATTGATTCCGAGGAAACTTTCGGTATGCTGTTTTTTGCGGATATAACAGCTTTTGAAAGCGGATTGCACAGCGAAATCGAAAAGATATATCTGCTTGACGAATTACCGTCTGAATGGACATATCCTTTGATTCAGCCCAAATTGATTGATGAAATTATAAGGCGTGGAATTTTTTGATTAAATAAAAATTTCCCGATGTAGGGGTATATACACGAAAAAATAAAGCTATCTAAGGAGAAAAAATTATGGCAGATATGATGTGGGCAGGAAGATTTTCAAAGCAGGTTGACGAGACTGTGAATGCTTTTAATTCTTCAATAGCCTTTGACGGAAGAATGTACCGTCACGATATACAGGGCAGTATCGCTCATGCGACAATGCTCGGCGACTGCGGAATAATCCCGAAAGAGGACAGCCTTGAAATAATCGGCGGTCTGAAAGAGATACTTGCGGACATAGATTCGGGAAAACTGGAGCTTGACCCCACGGCGGAGGACATTCACATGTTCGTGGAGGCGGAGCTTACAAAGCGGCTCGGCGACGTGGGAAAACGGCTTCACACGGCGCGTTCGAGAAACGATCAGGTCGCGCTCGATCTGAGACTTTATCTCAGGGACGAAATTTCCGAAATTACGGAGCTTGTAAGAACTCTTGTAAAAACAATTATAAATATAGCAAAGGAGCATACCGAAACGGTAATGCCGGGGTATACTCACTTGCAGAGAGCGCAGCCGATAACGTTCGCGCATCACCTTATGGCGTATGTGTGGATGCTTCTGCGCGATATTGACAGGCTCGGCGATGTGAATAAGCGCATGAATTACTGTCCGCTGGGCTGCGGCGCATTGGCAGGTACGACTTATAAGACGAACAGACAGCAGACCTCCGAATTACTGGGATTTGCCGCCCCTATGGAGAACAGTCTCGACGGCGTTTCCGACCGTGACTACTGCGTTGAGCTGAACTGTGCGCTGTCGCTGCTTATGACGCACCTTTCAAGATTTTCCGAGGAGATAATCATGTGGTGTTCGTGGGAATTCAAGTTTATCGAGCTTGACGACGCGTTCGCAACAGGCTCGTCCATAATGCCGCAAAAGAAAAATCCCGACGTTACGGAGCTTATCAGAGGTAAGACAGGCAGAGTAAACGGAAATCTTGTTACCCTGCTCACCATGATGAAAGGACTTCCCCTTGCCTACAACAAGGATATGCAGGAGGACAAGGAGGCTATATTCGACACGGTGGACAACGTGAAGCTGTGCGTAAAGACGTTTACTCCCATGCTTGCGACAATGCGTGTTCTCAAGGACAATATGAGAAATGCGGCGGCAAGAGGATTTATCAACGCTACAGACTGCGCGGATTATCTTGTTAAAAAGGGTATGCCGTTCCGTGACGCTTATAAAATTACGGGAACTCTTGTTGCAGAGTGCATTTCAAAGGGACTTACTCTTGAAACTCTGCCGCTGGAGGAATACCGTAAAATGACTGAATTATTCACGGAGGACGTATATGAAGCTATCAGCCTTGATACCTGCGTCAGAGAGCGGAAGTCTTACGGCGGACCGTCCCCCGATGCGGTAAAGATACAGATAGAGAATGCGGAGCGTGAGTTGGAAAAGGCTTGATAAAACCGCCGAAAGGGAGCTTATGACAAAAAAAGATTTAGTGTTCACCATTGGCTTATGCCTGCTTATGGGCGTTATATGGGCTGTCGGCGAACTTATAATGGGACTGTGGATAGCCGTTATACCGTCGGCGCACATATTTTGGCTGATCGGTATAGTTGTGGTAACGCTTGCCGTGAGCATATGGCATTCCATGAAAGAGGACGAATCCGACAGCAAAGACCCGAAGCGTGAAAAGTACGACAGAAAAGTAAATAAACGGAAGAAATAATGTCAATAAATACAAGGAGTATTGTTATGGTTAAAGTATATATAGACGGTCAGGAGGGTACTACCGGTCTGAAAATTTTAGAGCGTTTCGAGGGCAGAAACGACATCGAGCTTATCCGAATCGCCGAGGATAAGCGAAAAGACCCTGCCGAGAGGGCAAGGCTCATCAACAGCGCCGATTACGTGTTCCTTTGTCTCCCCGACGAGGCTTCAAGAGAAGCTGTCTCGTTTGTGGATAACGACCACGTTCGCATTATAGACGCTTCCACCGCCCACAGGACTAACCCCGACTGGGCTTACGGATTCCCCGAGCTTTCGGCAGAACACAGGGAAAAAATAAGAACCTCAAACAGAGTGGCAGTCCCCGGCTGTTATGCAAGCGGCTTTGCGGCGATAGTTTATCCGCTTGTGAAAAACGGCGTTATCCCTGCCGATTACCCAGTTTTCGCCTATGCGACCTCCGGCTACAGCGGCGCAGGAAAGAAAGCTATTGCGGTCTATGAGGGCGAGGACAAGCCTTATGAGTTCAACAGTCCACGTCAGTATGCGCTTTCTCAGCAGCATAAGCACCTCCCCGAAATGCAGGCGGTATCGGGTCTGACGTTCAAGCCGATGTTCAACCCTATGGTCTGCGATTATTTCAGCGGAATGGTAGTTTCAGTGCCGATACAGACAAGAACTCTCGATAAGCCCGTTACAGCGGAGCAAGTCCACAAAATGTACAAAGAGCATTACGCAGGCGCAAATATGGTGGAGGTAATGCCCCTTATGTCGGCTGACGAGCAGAAGTCGTTCTTCCTTGCGTCAAATACTCTCAGCGGAGTGAATAAGCTTCAGGTGTTTGTTTTCGGCAGCGATGAACAACTGCTTCTCTGTTCAAGGCTCGATAACCTCGGTAAAGGAGCAAGCGGAGCAGCCGTCCAGTGCCTTAATATCATGATGGGAATTGACGAAACTACGGGACTTGTATGACGGTTTTCAAACCAACTAAAGTGAACTAACATCGGGATTCCAAAGGGACGGTGTCCCTTTGGCGGAGTCCAGAGGCAGCGCCTCTGGTTGGGTGCTGGGCAAAGCCCTGCAAGAGAGGGCGTTCCCTTATTAAGAAAATTACAGGGGGGAGAAATGGCGGAAGAAAAGAAAAAAGGCTCAAAAGCATATGAGACTTTCTATTACATAATAATGACCTTGGCAGTTGCAGGGTTCGGATTTTTCGGATATATGAAGCTCACGGACACCGAAATATACGTCTTTGACCGTATTATCGGGTGCTATACCATATGCTTCACGGCGGCGTTTATATTTCTTGCAGTCCGCATACTTACGTTATTCAAGAAAAACGGAAAGAAATTAAGCTACCAATTTTGGCTCATGGCGGCGGCAGGCTTAATAACGGCAGCCTGCGTTATCAACAGTATTGCCGAGGATTTCGGAAAATCAAAGGTCAAGGGCGTTCTTGAAATAAATGAAACTACTAACGTATTTCTTTGCGAATCAACGCAAAAGAACGGACATACTCAGATAGACGTCTACCGTGTCAAGGGGCGGCTTGCCCGTAAACTGGGGGAAATTGACGAAACGCTTTTCTCCGTCAAGTGCATCGAGCAGGAGATGTACTCCTACGCTGTCAGCGGCGATGAAAGTCTGCTGACGGTGAACTGTCAATACGGCGTTTACGGCAACGGCATGTATATGCTCAGTCCCACATATGACACGGGAACGCTTTCATATACGTTTAAATTAGATTGATCGGGTGATAAAAATGAATTTGAAAAAAATAGGCAGCGTTAAATTTGTAAAAGGCGGAGTCTGCGCCGCAAAGGGATTCAAGGCGAACGGTATACAATGCGGATTGGCACATAAGCCGCTTACCGTTTCAGACGCCAATGCTGCGGCTAACAACGCTTTGCCTGCGGCGAAAAAGAAGAACGACCTCGCACTTATTGTTGCCGACAAGGAGTGTACGGCGGCGGCGGTCTATACCACGAACAAGGTAAAGGGCGCGCCGATACTTGTGACTAAGGAGCATATTAAAAACGGTACTGCACGCGCGGTCATTGTCAATTCCGTGAACGCAAATACGTGCAATCCCGACGGAGTTGAAAAGGCAAACAGGATGTGCGAGCTTGCGGCGGCGGAACTTGGTTTAGCTCCCGAGGATATTATCGTAGCTTCTACGGGAGTTATCGGACAAGTTCTTCCCATAGAGCCGATAGCAAACGGCATGAAGGAGCTTGCGGAGGGTCTGACATATGACGGAAACAGCCGAGCGTTGGAGGCTATCATGACTACCGATACGCAGCCAAAGGAAGTAGCCGTTGAATTTGAAATGGGCGGAAAGACCTGCACAATGGGCGGAATGCTCAAAGGCAGCGGCATGATACACCCGAATATGGCTACTACTCTTACATTTATCACAACGGACGCCGATATTTCCGCTGAAATGGTACAGCGTGCGCTGAGCGACTGCGTTAAGGTCACGCTGAATATGGCAAGCGTTGACGGCGATACCTCGACCAACGATATGGTGTGCGTTATGGCTTCGGGAACTGCCGGAAACAAGCCCGTTGTCCGTGAGGACGAAGATTACGAGAGCTTCGCCAACGCTCTTTATAATATTATGATGAATCTTGCAAGAATGATGGCTCGCGATGGCGAGGGAGCGACTAAGCTCATCGAATGCGTTGTAAGCGGTGCGGACAGCGACAAAACGGCTCAGGTAGTTGCGAAATCCGTTATCTGCTCCAGCCTGTTTAAGACTGCTATGTTCGGCGAGGACGCTAACTGGGGACGTATTCTCTGCGCTATTGGCTACGCCGACGCTGATTTTGATATTGATAAGGTCGATGTTCAGATCGCTTCCGCTAACGGCTCAGTCCATGTCTGCCATAATGGGGCAGGTGTGGAATTTTCCGAGGAGGAAGCAAAGAAGGTGCTTTCCGAGGAGGAAATACAGATCATCGTTTCGCTGGGCGATGGGGCAGGCGCGGCTGTCGCTTGGGGTTGCGACCTGACTTATGATTACGTTAAAATAAACGGCGATTACAGAAGCTGAAGCAGGGGGACGCTGTCCCCCTGCACCCCCTGCCAAAGGGGTGACCCCTTTGGAATCTCTGTTGTCGTGAATTGGGCTGTGAAAATCCCCGAATTAATGCAAAACTGTTAGTCTCCATGATTTCCACAGTCCAATTCACGATAATGGACACCAAGAGTTACCTCTTTAACAGAAAATACAGGAAACAATATCCACTGATTGCAGACTGTGGTTCAATAAGAGATTCCCCTGCAAGAGAGGGCGTTCCCTATAGGCAACCTCTAAAACCTCAATTTAGATAAAAAGGAGCATATTATGGAAAATATAACAAACACGGAAAAGGCAAGCGTCCTTATAGACGCGCTTCCGTATATACAGAAGTATTCCGATAAGATCGTTGTTATAAAATACGGCGGAAACGCCATGACGAACAAGGAGCTTAAAGACGCGGTAATGACGGACATCGTGCTGCTGTCGCTCGTAGGTATCAAGGTAGTTCTGGTACACGGCGGCGGTCCCGAGATAAACGATATGCTGAAAAGGCTGAACATCGAAAGCCGATTTATAAACGGTCTGCGTTATACCGATGAAGAGGCTATAGAGGTCGTAAAAATGGTTTTGGCAGGCAAGGTGAACAAGGAGCTTGTACAGCTTTTGGCGCAGCATAAAGGCTCTGCCGTGGGACTTTGCGGAATTGACGGAGAAATGCTCGTTGCCGAGAAGAAAACCACGGAGGACGGTCAGGACCTCGGCTTTGTGGGCGAAATAACAAATGTGAATCCCAAACCCATTCTCGACGCTCTCAGCAACGGAAATATCCCCGTTATAGCCACGGTCGCAACAGATGCCGAGGGAAATACATATAATATCAATGCCGATACTGCCGCCGCTCGCATTGCTGCCGAGCTTGGAGCGGAAAGTCTTATACTTATGACCGATATTGCGGGACTTCTGCGTGATAAGGACGACCCGAACACGCTTATCCCGAAAGTGAACGTCAGCGAAGTTCCGTATCTGAAAATGCAGGGCATCGTTTCGGGCGGAATGATACCGAAGATCGACTGCTGCGTTGAAGCGGTAAGACGAGGAGTAAACGGAGCTGTCATAATAGACGGACGTGTGCCTCATTCGATACTTATTGAGATACTTTCAAATGAGGGCGTTGGTACGCAGTTTGTATAATTTTTGAACGTGTAAACTAAAAGTTTACAAAAATAATTGACTTAAATGTTGATTTTAATGTGCAAAAGGCGTTATAATTAAAGGTGATTAGAAAAATAAGATCGCAGATCATGTGTGTATGTTTCGTCCCAAGAGATGATAAAAGCAGGAAATTTGTCTGTGAACCTTTGGGAGGTTGAAGTATTATGGAAACTATAAATAAATTTGATAAGCATGTTATGCACTCCTACGGACGGTATCCGCTGGTAATGAACGCAGGCTCGGGCAGACGGTGTACCGATGAAAACAACAAGGAGTATATCGACTTCGGCAGCGGCATAGGAACAAATTCGCTGGGCTACTGCGATAACGAATGGGCGGACGCCGTATGCCGTCAAGTGAGAACGCTACAGCACAGCTCCAATTATTATTACACGGCGGTACAGGCGGAGTTTGCGGAAACTCTTTGTACCTCAACAGGCTACGAGACCGTGTTTTTCTGCAACAGCGGCGCAGAGGCAAACGAGTGCGCCATTAAAGCCGCAAGAAAGTACAGCTTCGATAAATACGGCAGGGGACGGCATACAATTATAACGCTTGTGAACTCTTTCCACGGCAGAACTATGGCAACTCTTTCCGCTACGGGTCAGGAGGTTTTTCACAACTATTTCTTCCCGTTTTTGGAGGGCTTTGTAAATGTCATCGCCAACGATATTGACGATCTAAAGGCGAAGATCGACAATACGGTATGCGCCGTTATGCTTGAATATATTCAGGGAGAGGGCGGCGTAAACGCTCTTGACAAGGCTTTTGTGGACGCTGTATACGAGATTTGCAACCGGCGTGACATACTTGTCGTTGCGGACGAGGTTCAGACGGGCGTAGGACGTACAGGCAAGCTCCTTGCAGGGGAGCATTACGGCAAAAAAGCCGATATAACCACTCTTGCAAAGGGAATAGCCGGCGGTATCCCGATGGGCGCATGTCTTTTCGGCGAAAAGGTCAAAGACGTGCTTACTCCGGGTACTCACGGCTCTACATTCGGCGGAAACCCCATTGCCTGCGCGGGCGGAAACGTAGTTTTAAAAAAGGTCACGGGCGAGGGATTTCTCGACGAGGTCAATAAAAAAGCCGAATACATAAAAAGCCGCCTTGAAAAATGCGGCGAAGTAGAGTCTGTCAGCGGTCTCGGACTGATGATAGGCATTTCGCTTAAAACGAAGAATGCCTCTGACATAGCGAAAGCGGCTCTTGAAAAAGGACTTCTTGTACTTACGGCAAAAACAAAGGTAAGGCTTCTTCCGCCCCTTAACATCGACTATGCCGAGCTTGAAAGAGGGATGGATATACTTACGGCAATACTGGAGGGTTGATCTATGGAGCTTACGATCTCAATGAAGGGCAGCAAATATATCGTGCGGGATAAAAAGCAGTCCCGTCAGATATACACCATTAAAAAGAAAGGCTTCGGAGGCGGACGTTATCTGCTTATGGACGCAAGCAATTATCAGCTTTATTCGCTGATGCAGGTCAGCGAGGAACGCAAGCCTACTTTTATAATCAGCCATAACGACGTTTCGATAATGCAGCTTGCCTGCAAGTCGCTTTTCCTTGACCCCACTATCAATGTGGAGGGCAAGGATATTCAGGGAACTGTTATAAAATACGACATCGCAAGCAAGGATCATCGTAATTTCGAGCTTCTCAAAGAAGGGATCTCAGTAGGCTCTATCCAGACGAAAGAAAATATTAATAAGGAACTGCAATACGACCTTACTATCGACGATAAAATGTTTGACGATTACGTTCCTCTTTTTGCTCTTGCCGTTGACCTGACTTTCGGCGATATGAACAGGGGATAACACTTTTTCTTAAATCGGCGGACTTTCTTCATCGGCGGCGATATGGCTCAATGTGTCGCTGATGATGAAAATGCCGCCGACTTAAATAATGTGAGCGAAGCGAACACCTTAGCTAAAGGCTAACAGCTAATAGCTAACGGCTTTATTGTGCAAGTTGTTGTACAATGCTTATTTATAGTAATTAAACAAAGAAAGGATAAATACATATGAAACATCTGCTTAAAATGCTTGACCTCTCGACAGAGGATATTACGGGAATACTCGATCTTGCCGACCAGCTTAAATACGAGCTTAAACACAATATTCCGCATCCGCACCTCAAAGGAAAAACGCTGGGAATGATCTTTCAGAAAGCCTCCACACGTACCCGTGTTTCTTTTGAAACGGGAATGTATCAGCTCGGCGGATACCCTTTGTTTCTCTCGTCTAACGATTTGCAGATAGGCAGGGGAGAACCCGTTCAGGACACCGCGCGAGTTCTTTCACGTTATCTCAGCGGAATCATGATACGTACATTCGAGCAGAAAGAAGTAGAAGATCTTGCGGAATACGGCAGTATCCCTGTTATAAACGGTCTTACGGACTTCTGTCACCCCTGTCAGGTACTTGCCGACCTCATGACTATCCGTGAGTTCAAGGGCAAGCTTGAGGGTCTGAAAATGTGCTTTATAGGCGACGGCAACAATATGGCGAATTCGCTTATTGTGGGCGGTCTTAAAATGGGAATGGCTGTATCTATAGCATGTCCCGACGACTATCAGCCGCCAAAGGAGATACTTGATTTTGCGGCTCAGTATGATTGCTTTGAGATGACAAATTCTCCGTCGCAGGCGGCAAAGGGCGCAGATGTGTTGATCACGGACGTATGGGCTTCAATGGGTCAGGAGGACGAATCCGCAAAACGCCGTATTGCGTTTGAGGGCTATCAGATAAACGATGATATTATGGCGTTGGCGAACAAGGATGCTATGGTGCTTCACTGTCTCCCTGCTCACCGTGAGGAGGAAATAACCGAAAAGGTATTCGAGGCTCACGCTAAGGAGATATTCGAGGAGGCTGAAAATCGTCTTCACGCGCAGAAAGCGGTCATGGTAAAATTAATGGCTGACTAATTAAAGCGAAAAATTACTATCTGCAATTTAAGCAGGGGGACTCTGTCCCCCTGCACCCCCTGCCAAAGGGGTGACCCCTTTGGAATCTCTGCTGTCGTGAATTGGGCTGTGGAAATCCCAAAATAAGAATGATGCTGTTATTCTTCATGATTTCCACAGTCCAATTCACGAGAACGGACACCAAGAGTTACCTCTTTAACAGAAAATACAGGAAACAAAATCCTTTTAAGTTGCAGACAGTTATATAAAAACGGAGGAAGTGTAATGAAAAAGCTGATTTCCGCTGTTTTTGCGGTTTTAAGTATTGCAGTTATGGGAGCATTTTCGGCTAACGCAAGCGGAGGTTACTCTGTTGGCGACGTAAACGGCGACGGCGTTGTGGATTCTTCGGACGCTTCGGCTGTACTGGAGTATTATTCCGTAGCTTCAACGGGAAAACCGAGCGACTGGGACGCTGAACGTATTTCCGCAGGGGACGTGGATTCCGACGGCAAAACGGATTCTTCCGACGCGTCGTATATCCTTGCCTATTACTCCTACTTATCAACGCTCCCGAGCGATGCGGAGATTCTGCCTATAGGGGAATTTATTTCCAATAAGAACGCTGACAAAACTCCGCCAACGGAAAGTCCCGATAAAAATTACGTTCTCGCGCCCGAGGGACTTGACCCCGGCGAACCGGGAACTATCCAATATATCGTCAATACGGCGGAACTGACTCCCCATGACGAGATACCGCTTTACAACATCAAGGGCGATAACGACAACGGCGGAAAGCCTATGTTTGTACGGAATTACACCGTTACCGAGAACGACAAGAAGATACTTAACGATTTCGCCAAGGAGCATTTCACCGACGATATGACGAACTACGACAGGCTGAAATATACGTGGGAGTGGCTTCATTTCAACATTACATATGCCGACAGTTCTCAGGGTTGGAATTCATACGACAAAATAATGAACCTGAGCTTTGTGCAGGCTTGCTTTGAGGAAAAGCTCGGACAGTGCATTCAGTACAACGGCGCATTTGCCGAAATGATGGCGTATATGGGTTATGACGTATATATGCTTGAAAAGTGGAACGGCGCAAATTTCACGAATCAGCACTTTATTTCGGAAGTCAATATCAACGGTCTGGGCTACAGTACCGAGGTCGGCGAAACGTCCTATGACAACCCCTCGACAGGTTATTACTGGATGTGGCTGTTCGACCATAACAGACAGCTATTTTTCGGACTTGAAAATTAGTATAAAAGGCAAGATTTTTCTTGCCTTTTAATTTAAAAGCCACTATCCACAACTTAAGCGGATATTGTTTTCCGCATTTCTTGCCTGAGAGGTAACTTTTTGGAGCCTATATCGTAAATTATCCTGCATAAAGCCATAAAAATATGGATTATAATTTATGTGGCAGGCTTTATGCAGGATAATTTACGACAACAGAGATTCCAAAGGGGTCACCCCTTTGGCAGGGGGTGTGGGGTGACTCCCTACAGTGTAGGGAGATGTCACGAAGTGACAGAGGGTACGGGGCGGTTAGCCAGCGTCCCCCACTTAGGTTGTAGACAGTGATTTAAAAACAGGTGGGAACGTATGAGCAAAATTGATTTTGAGAAAACCGCCGTCAAGGTTTCTATGGTGAGTATTATAGGCAATATTATATTGTCGCTATTAAAGCTTTTGGCAGGGATTATTGCTTCTTCGGGAGCGATGATAAGCGATGCGGTACATTCGGCTTCTGATGTTTTCAGCAGTATCGTGGTAATAATCGGCGTAAGGCTTTCGGCGAAAAAATCGGACAAGGAGCATCCCTACGGTCATGAGCGTATGGAGTGCGTGGCGGCGATAATTCTTGCAGTCGTTCTCCTTGTTACGGGACTTTTCATAGGCGAGGGAACTATCAAAACTCTTGCCGCAGGAGACATTGGAAAGCTCAAAGCTCCCGGCGTGCTTGCGCTTATCGCAGCGGCGGTATCTATCGCCGTTAAAGAGGCTATGTTCTGGTACACACGATACTACGCCAAGCTTCTCGATTCGGGAGCGGTCATGGCGGACGCATGGCATCACCGCAGCGACGCGCTGTCCTCTGTCGGCGCGTTAATAGGAATTGCAGGAGCAAGAATGGGAGTTCCCGTCCTTGAACCGATAGCAAGCCTTGTGATATGCCTGTTTATCCTTAAAGCGGCTTATGATATTTTCAAGGACGCTGTGGACAAAATGGTCGATCATTCGTGCGGCGACGAGACTGAGGAGGCTCTGCGTAAGTGCGCCTTGTCGCAGGAGGGCGTGAAAGGCGTAGACATGCTTCAAACCCGTATCTTTGGCAATAAAATATATGTTGACATAGAAATAAAAATGGACGGGAGCAAGACCCTTTCCGAGGGTCATGAGACTGCGGAAAAGGTTCACAGCGAGATCGAGCGGAATTTTCCGAAGGTCAAGCACATTATGGTTCATGTGAACCCTGAGGAGGATTAAAATGGAGCGAATCATCGTTGCGGTCGCAGGAGGTCTTGCGGCTTTGGGCGGAACGGTATTTCTGATAAAGCTGCTTATACTGCGTTTGGGCGGAGTTCGGACGGCGGCGGAGGTAGTTGCCGTAAAAGAGCCGAAACAGGGTTATTACGTTCATACTCTGAGGTTCGAGCATAACGGGAAAACCGTAGAGCAGGACGACAAAACGGGCTATTCTCAGCCGTTTTCCAAAGGCGAACGGTTGGAGATCGTTTGCAGCAGGTCGTCACCCGAAATTTTCGAGTATACCTCGGCTCTCAACAAAAATCTGATTATTTCGGGAGTTCTTATTGCAATGGCTGTGCTTATTGTTATAAGATTTGTGTTTTTTGTTGTCTGAAAAATTTATAAAAGGAGAAAACTGTTCAAGAGAAATACTTTGAGACTTTGAACAGCAGAATGTTAAAATGTTTAAGAAAATTATTTCAGCTATAGCAGGCTTTTCGGTGATTTGTTTAAGTGTTTTAAATTATTCTAAAGCAAACGCATCTTATTTGGAACTGCCTGTTGATACTATCATTGACGGAAATGAAGCCTATCAGGCGACCGACATTCTTTCGCCTGACGAGATACCGATAAACGACAGTATAAAAGATCTGGACGAAAGCGTGATAAAAATAATGATCGACCCGGGTCACTATTCATATTACAATCGTTCCACTGTGTACTCGCCCTACTGGGAGAGCGTAATGACATGGAAGCTTTCAAATTTTCTTCAAAAGGAGCTTCAGGATTTAGGGGTACACGCAGACCTTACCAAAAGCTCCCTTGACGAAGACCCGTCGCTTAACGACAGGGGATTCAGTTCCAAGGGGTACGATTTCTTTATATCTGTTCACAGCAATGCAGGCGCATATGAATATATGGACGCTCCGATAGCTTTTGTTTATCAAGATTTGCCGTGGACTGATATTGATGATAAAAGTCAGGAACTCGGCTTGCGTATTGCCCAAAAAACGGCAGAGGTAATGAAAACGAATCAAAAGGGTTCGATGTCTAAGAGAAAGGGTACGGGCGACTGGGACAGAAACGGCAAAAACGATGACGAGTGGTACAGCGTTCTGTTTGCATCGAGATTCGTTGGAACTCCCGGAATACTTATGGAGCATTCGTTCCATACGAATTATCGTTCTTCGGTCTGGCTTTATAATGACGATAATCTCAAAAAGCTTGCCAAAGCAGAGGCTAAGGAAATTTACGATTATTTCAGCAAAATAAAGCCGCAGGAAAGCGCAGAACCGATTTTCGGCGATGTGAACGGAGATAAGATCGTCGATTCTACCGATGCGTCGTGTATTCTTGAGGAATATTCGATTTTGTTGACAGGCGGACATTCCGATTTAAATGATGAAGCCAAAAAGTCGGCGGATATTAATTCGGACGGAGCTGTTGACTCTGTTGACGCCTCGCTGATACTTGAATATTATTCGTATATTTCGGTCGGCGGCTCTGAAACGGACATCAGGAAATGGCTTGAAAACAGATAATTTTCAAGTTCCTCTAAAATTTGTTTTTACATAAAACGCGCAGTTTTTCTGTGCGTTTTTATTTGCTTGTCAAAGTGACTAAAAATTCGGCGGAATAATCCTGATTCTTCTACTTGACAACGTTTAAAAATCGTGATATAATAATAAAGCTGTCGGACGGGGCAAGCTTAGGAGCTGAGAGCTTCGGAAAAATTTTTCAAAGAAATTTGAAAAAAAGCTTGACAAACGGTTCGATAAGTGATATAATAGAAAAGCTGTCTGAGGAAACGAGGACAAGCGGTCATAGTTCTGAAAAAGTTGTTCAAAATTTTTTGAAAAAATTTCAAAAAGTACTTGACAAACTGAAAGAACTGTGATATAATAAAGAAGCTGTCACTCCGAAAGGAAACAGCGATCGGCATCTTGAAAATTGAACAATGCAAGAAAAGTAACGACCCTTGAAATTCCTTTGTTCAAGCTGAAAAGCGAGAATGAAGATTCAAGCGAAGAATTAAAAATACGCAGTAATAACGCAAGCGTTATTGAACAGGATTGATTTCAAAATCTCAAACGAGATTTGATATACAACTTTAATAAAGAGTTTGATCCTGGCTC
>JAGAQC010000044.1 GCA_017622925.1 Ruminococcus sp. | reverse complement strand
GCTTACAAGCACTTCCGCATTATCAACTCCAAGTGGCACATTATATTCATATTCTATATATAATTCTTCTAACTTCGTTAATCCACTAAAAACACTCAAATCGTTTATATATACGACCTCGCCGCAAAATACAGTCATATTTTTACATTCTTGAAGATAGTGCCAGTCGGTTATCGGATTGAAATACGAACCCATATGAAAAAAATGTTCTAAATTAGACATATTCTCTAAAAAACTAAGGTCAGTAATTTCAGTACCAATTAGCTTCAATTTTTTTACAAACCTCATTTTCTCCAAAGCTTCTACATCTTCATTATCATATACTGTTTCGTCATATGTATCTCTTAACTCTAATTCAGTTGCAAATACAGTATGAAATTCTTTGCCGATTTTTACTATGGGAAATTTAGTAAATACACATAACAGAATTAAAATTAACAGAAACAAGATAATAATTAGCATCTTGTATTTTTTAGTTGTTTTCTTAATCATAAAAAGCCCATTCTTCCCCGTCTTTTTTACATTCTTACATATATTTTATAATATTTCAAGAGAATTGTCAATATTTCAGTTGAATTATTTATAAATCGTTAATATATTTCGGATCATGTGGATTTAATTACATAACAGAATGTTTACAGAAAATTAATAATTTTATCCGCACATTTTACATATTTTTCCGTTAATATAAATAGAGAACCGTTCTCATGACCTGTTAAACGCTTTTGTGAATATGTGCATAAAAACGCTTAACAGGTCGTTACAAAATTCAGAAAAAGGAGATAAAAACATGAAAAATTTCAAAAGGATCGTTGCTTTGGCGGCGGCTGTAACAGCCTGCTTTTCGGCGAGTATCGGAGCTTATCCGACAAAACCCGTTTCTGCGCTTACCATTATTGCAAGCATTACAGAAGCTTCGGTAAGAAAAGATACAATAGCCGTAGGCGAAACTGTACCGATCGAGCTTAAATGGAGTACGGGACGTGAACAAGAGGTTATTTACGCTTCAAGCGACGAAAGCGTTGCCGTAGTTGATACAAACGGAGTTATAACAGGCGTCGGAGAGGGCAAAGCGACTATAAGTATAACTACTTCAAGCTATGGTATGAACGACAAAGAAACTACAATTGACATAATTGTTTCGCCTGATGTTGTGCCGAGCGTTATTTACAACACTTCCGAGCTTACTCTCGGACAAAAGCTCAATGCAGGCGACATGCTCCATTATGACAGCAAAAATACAGGAATGGTTGCGAACGTAGTCAACAGCAAGGGCAGCTACGATATGGCGCATCTCATCGAGGGCGACTACCTGCTCCCCTTTAATGCGGAGATCGTGGGAATTGACGGTCTTATAATTTACATAGCTCCCGAACTTGATAACGTAACATACCTTGACGCAAGAACGCTCAAAGCAGGCGACGTTATAAATACGGACACGCATCTTCTTTGCTATGATTATACCGCAAACGGCAGAGTTCTTCCTGTTTTTCTGCCCGAATACTATGAAAAGTACATCGGACAGGGCGAGATCAGGGTAAAGTCCATTGACCATGAAAGCAAAAAGATCACGCTTGAAGCCGTACCGATAGAAACGACGGGCTTCACCTATGAGATCAAGGACGGCAGCATTGTTTTTGACAGTAATTCAAGCAATTCCATGATGTCCTTTATTATAAGCTCTAACCTTGACTATGATATGACGGTCGGAGATACACATGACGGCTCGACGTTTACTCCAAAAGAAAACGGCAGATACGTTCTTACGGTAAATGAATTTACCGAGGAGATAATCGACGTAGAGGACAGTCATTTCCACTATTTCTATCCTGTTCTTACCAATTTCACCGTTGACGTGTCGGACGATGATATTACTGTTGAAAAGCAGGGAAGTTACAGCTATTACTCAGAGGAACAGGTAAAAAAAGAACAGGAAAAAGCAGTCGGCGAAGAAGTCCTTGCCTGCTATGACGTTATGGCGGAGGGTTCTGACGACCTGCTTGACGGCACGTACTTTTCCTTTGTAAACGGATGCATGTCGCCGTACAACGGTGAATCATATCTGAAAAGCTACATAACAACTCAATATGACGAATATTCGACAAGCTCCTACTTCTGCACGAATCTCAGCTATGCCGATATACCGCAGATAGACGTTGTTCTTCCGCCGAGGGTCATCGTATCCGACGACAGTTTGGCTCAGGTTCAGCAGGAAACATACACATCGAGCTATGTGGACGGCAATTTTGAAATAGGTTCGGACGATATAATGTCTTTCTACAGCGTTAAGGCTCTTAAAGACGGCAAGGTGACTGTTTATGCCGAGGAGCAAGCTCATAAGCTTGTGATAGAAAACGGCGTTTTCAAAAGGAACAACAGCTCCGATAATTATGTCAAGGGCGACGCTAACGGCGACGGAGAATTCGGCATTGCGGACGCCGTTACAGTTCAGAACTGGCTGCTCGGCAAAGGCGATTCCGTCAACATGCAGAATGTTGACCTGTGCAATGACGGTAAAATCGACGTTTATGATTTCTGTTTGCTGAGAAAGGAGCTTACCTCTGTTAAAACAGAAAGTATTGAAGCAATTATGAGTGTCGATTCGATCGGATACAGCGATGAATTGCTGAATCTTGCAAAAAGTGACGCTCCGTCCGCAGTTATTACTTCCTGTGAAGAACTTGAAGCTTATCTTGCGCCGATCACCGAAGCTGAAACGGTTCAGTTCTACTTAACGGAATTGTATAATGAAAGCTTTTTTGAGAATAATATTCTGTTGGCAAATGCAATTTATCAGAGCTGCGGCGAAGGTGTAATGTACAGAATAGATTCAGTTTACTATGAAGGAGATACGCTGAAAGTTGAGTATTCTGACTTATATGAATTACGTGCTTATCCCGATATTGTAAACGGTTTGTTTGCGCAGGCTGTTATCTCCAAAGACGATTATCATGCAGATAATGTTATCTGGGAGTATACAGCAGAATAAATTTAACATAATTAAACAAAAAGCTGTACGGCATAACCACCGTACAGCTTTTTTCAGTTTGGGAAATTATTGTTAAATTAGTTTTCTTTCATCGCAGTATTCGCATTCAAGGAGCGTTTCATCGCCGCTTGAACGGAAACTCTTGGGGAGGTATTCTTCATGGTTGGTGATACATTTCGGATTGCCGCAGCGTACTCCGCTGTAGACCTTTCCTTTCAGCGTTTCCGAGCCTTTGTTTTCGCTCAGAATAGTCATTATCAGCGCCATACGTGCAAAAACGCCGTATTTCGCCTGTGTGAAATACATCGCGCGCTTGTCCTCGTCAACTTCCGTAGTTATCTCGTCAACCCTCGGCAGGGGGTGCATAACTATCATGTCTTTTTTGGCGAGCAGCATTTTCTTGCGGTCAAGGACGTATGTATTTTTCTGCGCAAGATATTCTTCTCGGCTTGCAAAGCGTTCCTGCTGTATACGGGTCATGTAAAGCACATCAAGCCTGCCTATAGCGTTTTCAAGAGTATTTACCTCCTCAAAGGTACTTCCGTTGGCTTTGATTATATCTTTTATATAAGCAGGCATGCTCAGTTCGGGGGTCGAGATGAATATGAATTTATTGTCTTTAAACATGCTTAACGCCTTACAAAGCGAATGAACGGTACGTCCGTTTATAAGGTCGCCGCAAAGACCTATCGTAAGTCCGCTGAGCGTTTTTTTCTCGATTTTAAGCGTAAGGAGGTCGGTAAGCGTCTGGGTCGGGTGAAGATGTCCGCCGTCGCCTGCGTTTATAACAGGACAATCGGCAGTCAGCGAAGCGGCTTTAGCTGTTCCTGCCATAGGGTGACGTATTACGAGAATATCAGAGTAGCTGCTGACGATCTTAGTTGTGTCCTTGATAGTTTCGCCCTTTGAAACGGAGGAATTAGCGGGGTTGTCAAAGCCGATGATACGTCCGCCGAGACGAAGCATGGCGGTCTGAAAGGACATCTGCGTTCTGGTGGACGGTTCGTAGAAAAGCGTTGCCATGATTTTTCCGTCGCACTCATGAGCGTAGGCGGCAGGGTCTTCCTTTATTTTGACGCCGAGATCAAGAAGCTTCGTCCACCATGCCACAGGGTAATCGCTGAGATCAATAAGGTGCTGATATTCTGACTGCATAATATAAACCTCCGTTTTTTTGATTCATAAATTTATTTTTTAAGTAAAATCGCTATGATCATAATATTTTACTGCCGTTTACTATCATTTCAAACCGCACTCCCAAAAACTCCGAAGCGCGGCGGCATAGCAGCATTCTGTTCATAAATATCTCGAAATACTCCATTATAGACGATATTTTCGTATCTATCTGCAATTCGAGTATTATCGAGCTTTTGTCCTCGCTGAAACTCACTTTCGACAGCTCTACGGCGTAGTTCACACGGTCGTGTATATCGAAAGTGAGAAGGTCGGTATTTCGCACACGGCTTCGGCGGACGTCTGTTTTATCGCCGATTATCATGGCGGCGGAGATCGGGTCAAGCGGCTGACCCGTTCCCTCGTCATGATTGCCGATAGCGGATATGATAGAGCATATTTCGTCCGCCGGCATACTCAGATTATCCAGCAGTCGGAACGCCATGACTGCGCCGCTCTGAGCATGGTCGATACGGTTTATCACGTTGCCTATATCGTGCATCATGGAAGCTATTTTCACAAGCTCAACGGTGCGTTCATCGTAACCGAGAGTTTCCAGTATCATAGCCGAAGTAGAAGCAACTCGTTCCACATGGCTGAAAGAATGCTCCGTATAACCCATAGCTTCAAGCGTTTTGTCCGAACGGCGGATATACTCCATAATATCGGGATTCTGCTTGATATATTTATAAGTTACTATGCTTGCCATATCAGATCACTCCGTTTTTCGTAAAATAAACGTCATACCACACAAGGAAGATGAAAACAGTCCAAATTTTGCGGCTGTTGTCGGCTTTGCCGCTGCGGTGGTCGTCAAGGAGCTTTATAAGCGGCTCGGGATTGAAGAACTGCGCCGCATTTTCGCTTTCAAAGGCTTTGCGGACGGTATTGTAATACTTATCCTCTTTGAGCCATACTCTTATCGGAACAGGGAATCCCAGCTTCTTTTTTGCCGCAGTTTTAGCCGTTTCCTTGGGCGTATCCTTTTTGGCGGCAAGTCTCATGGCGTATTTTGTTATATATTTTGTCTCGTCCGTACTCTTTTCATGGGTAACTCGATATTTGGATGGTATCTGCTCCGCAAGAGCCATTACCTCCTTATCGAGGAAAGGCACACGAAGTTCCAGAGAATTTGCCATGCTCATTTTGTCCGCTTTAAGGAGAATATCCCCTGCCATCCACATGTGGAGGTCGAGGTACTGCATTTTTGTAACATCGTCCTTGTCCTTGACATGGCTGTAGTGGGGCTTTGTTATCTCGGTCGGGTGAGGCGCGGAGGTCGTTATTTTGAGCAGATTTTTCCGTTCTTCGGGTGTAAACATATATGCGTTGCCGATGAAGCGTTCCTCTACGGTCTTACCCTTACGGACGAAGAAATTCACTCCGCGGTGAGCAGGAAGTTTTTCCGCAATCGCACCTATTCCGTGACGCAGGCTCATGGGGAGCTTGTCGTAGAGCGTACCGTCGGGGTCGCTGTAGACGTTATAGCCGCCGAAAATTTCGTCCGCGCCCTCTCCCGAGAGTACGACTTTCAGCTTTTCCGAAGCTATATTACACACAAAATACAAAGCGACAGCGGAGGGGTCAGCGAGCGGTTCGTCCATATGATATTGTATTTTTTCAAGGCTGCCCCAGTATTCCTCGGGAGTAATGACCTTGCTTGTGTTTTCCTTGCCGATAGCCTTTGAGAAATTTTTCGCCCAGCCGATCTCGTTGTACTTTTCATCGTTTCCGAAACCGACGGTAAACGTCTTGTCAACGTCCGCAATTGCCGCAACATAGCTTGAATCAACACCGCTTGACAGGAACGAGCCGACCTCGACATCCGCTATCTTATGCGCTTTTACCGAATCATGGAACGTATCGGAAATACGGTCTACCCATTCGTCCAAAGCAGGCTTTTCATCGGCATTGAAGTCAACGTCCCAATAGCGTTTTATCTGAATCCTGCCGTCCTTTAGTATGAAATAGTGTGCGGGGAGAAGCTTGTAAACGTTTTTAAAAAATGTCTCCTTTGTGGGCGAATACTGGAAGGTCAGGTAGTTTTCAAGAGCAGCCGTGTTCAGTTCCTTTTTGAACTCGGGGTGAGCGAGAAAGCTTTTTATTTCCGAGCCGAACATAAATGTCTTACCCATTAAAGCGTAGTACATGGGCTTGATTCCGAAGAAATCCCTTGCTCCGAAAAGTTCCTTTTTGTTTTTGTCCCATATTACGAACGAAAACATGCCCCGAAGCATATTCAGCAGCTTTTCGCCGTATTCTTCGTAGCCGTGAATGAGGACTTCGGTATCTGTCTCCGTTTTGAAAACATGGCCTGCCGCAAGGAGTTTTTCCCGAATTTCCCGATAATTGTATATCTCGCCGTTAAATACGATGACCATTGAGCCGTCCTCGTTGAAAATAGGCTGATCTCCCGATGAGCTTATGTCGATAATGCTTAGACGGCGATGTCCGAGAGCTATATTCTCGTCAACGTATCTGCCCTCCGCATCAGGTCCTCTGTGGCGTATTTTATCCATCATATCGCCTATGACCTTGTTTGAATCGTTTATGTTGTTAGTGAAGCCTACTATTCCGCACATATAAAATCCTCCGTATGATTGAGATCATCTGCTTTTCTCCTTTGTTATTATACTACATTTTTTGGGATTTTGCAACAGGATAATAAAAAAACTTGCGTTTTAATTTTGCCGCACAGCAGAAATTTCATTAAAGTTCCCCGAATTTTAAAAGAAAAACTCTAAAAATAATGGGATTCCAAAGATATACCGCTCCTTTGGAATCCCATTGTTCGTTAATTTTAATTGCCAACAACTTAAAAGGAATAAGGGAACTCCCTCTCTTGCAGGGCGTTCCCTCTCCAAAACCAGTTCACAGAACTGATTTTGGATTCACCCTTTGCGGAGCGCTTAACGCTTTGTGGGACGCTGTCCCACACCCTGCCAGAGGCGCTGCCTCTGGACTCCGCCAAAGGGACACCGTCCCTTTGGAATCCCGATGTTAGTCCGCTCAAGTTAATGCTCCCCCTGCATAACAGAGTTACAATATAAAACAGATAAGTCCGCTGCAGCCGTCGTTGATGATACGTTCGAGCGTTTCCTGAAGCTTCATTCGCGCGTCTACGGGCATTTTATAAAGCTTGCTGTGCAGACCCTCGTTCACCAGCTCGTGGAGCGACTTTCCGAAAATATTGCTTTCCCAAATCTTCGTGGGGTCGTCGTCGAAGCCGTCAAGGAGATACATTATAAGCTCCTCCGACTGCTTTTCCGTGCCGACTATAGGCGCGACCGCCGTATTGATATTCGCCCTCATCATATGTATGGACGGGGCGGAGGCTTTCAGCTTAACGCCGTACTTTCCTCCCTGCTTGATTATCTTAGGTTCTTCAAGAGTAAGCTCCTCCAGCTCGGGCATTACGATGCCGTAACCCGTAGCTTCGACCTCCTCCAAAGCAGGAGCGATACGGCTGTACTTTTTCTTGATGTCGTTAAGCTCCATGAGCAGGGGCATAAGGTCGCTTTCGCTTTCTATTTCAATACCCGTGGTCTCGCCCAATATCTTATAGAAAAGGCTGTTGTCAAGCTCTGCGGAGATAGTCACCGTACCCTTGCCGAGATCTATCGCCGTAGTTACCGCGCTTATAATGTGGGGACACTGTTCCATAGCTTCGGCGGCGTACTGAGCTTCACGAACAAGACGAATATCCTTTGCCGCTTCACGGATACAGCCGAGTATCTCCGATTTCAGCCAATGTCCCTTTTCAAGCGTGTTTATCCACCTTGCCATGCGGATATTTATTTCACGTACAGGGAACGAATACAGTATCTCGCGTATTATCTCCCTGATGTCCGTTTCGTCAAGGCTGAGACAGTTCACGGGAATTACCGTAGTATCGTATTTTTCCGAAAGACGAGCGGCTAAGGCTTTGGCTTCGGGCGCAGTCGGATTGACCGTATTCAGCACCACAACAAACGGCTTGCCCAAATCTCGCAGTTCGCCGATAACACGTTCCTCGCATTCCTCGTACTCGGCTCTGGGAATGTCCGAAATAGTGCCGTCCGTAGTTACCACAAGTCCTATGGTGGAGTGGTCTGTAATGACCTTTTGCGTTCCTATTTCGGCAGCCATGTTGAACGGTATTTCCTCGTCAAACCACGAAGTCATCACCATACGGGGCTGCTCGTTTTCGATATAACCGATAGAGCTGGGGACGATATATCCCACGCAGTCGATAAGTCGGACGTTAAACGCCGCGCCGCCGCCGAGATCGACCTCCACGGCTTCTTCGGGGATAAATTTCGGTTCGGTAGTCATGATAGTTTTACCGGCGGCGGACTGGGGCAGTTCGTCCAAAGCCCGTTCACGCATAAATTCGCTTTTTATATTCGGGATAACGAGAGATTCCATGAACCGCTTGATAAATGTGGATTTTCCCGTGCGGACAGGTCCGACCACGCCAATGTATATATCGCCGCCTGTGCGCTCGGCAATGCTTGAATAAATATCTTTTGCCATAATAGCTCCCTTCATATTGCAGGTTTTTATCTCAATATAATTAATTTAAGAGGATTTTGCCGCCCTTTACTTTCTGTTAAAGAGGTAACTCTTAGAACCCAATATCGTAAATTTTCCTGTATAAAGCCATGTGAACTTAAAATTAAAAGTAAATACGGTGGCTTTATACAGGTAAATTTACGACAACTGAGATTCCAAAGGGGTCACCCCTTTGGCAGGGGGTGCGGGGGACAGAGTCCCCTGCTTAAATTATTCTTTTATGGGGATAAGCAGCATTCTGCCGTTTGCAAGATTTTCGGCGGTAAGCTCGTTTTCCTCCATTATAGCGTCGGCTTCGGTACTGAAACGCTTTGCGATGTCCCATATATCCTCGTTATCTGAGCCGAAATAAAGCTTCACCGCATAGTCGCCGTCACGCTGTTTTTTGACTGAATCGTCAACGATAAGACCCGTGACCGCCCTTGAACCGCTTGAACTCTCGGCGGTGATCCTTACGGGTATATCGGCTTTCACCATAAGTACGCCCTGATCCGATATGTTGTAGGATACCGCTATATCGCCAATTACAGCCGTTACCGACGAATTTGTCATGTCGTCGCCGATATTTACGGTCTCCTCGAAGGCTTCATCACGGTCGGGCATGGATATTGAACCCGAAGCGTCCTCCGCCGCCATTGAGTAGGTGAGCATTCCCGATATTATCACCGATTTTCCGTCGTTTCCAAGACGTGTGTTTATATTTTTCGGACTGCACCACATGGCGAATATTTTCTTCGGAACTGCCTCGCCCTCGGCAAGCTTTGCGCTGTGACGGAAGCTTTCTGCATACGTCACGGGCGGCTGCTCGGCATGTATCTCGGAAAATTCCGTTTCGCACGGGTACACCGTCGAATAAGCGTCCGCAACAGCCATTATTTCGGATATTTTCACGGCTCGGCAGGTTATCCTCAGTTCGGGTTCGATTTTAAGAGAACGGTTTTCGCCGTTTTTGTCCGACACGGGCGTGACCGTGCAGGAAACGACCTCTGCCGAAACGTTGCAGGAGAAAGTCTCGTCAATGCCGTCCATATCTATAATTTGGCTGAACGGAACGGTAAGCTCCAACGGTTCAAGTCCGCTTTCGCACGAATAAAGCAGACGGATAGAAACGTTGCCCTTAGCAAGGAGCTTGCCCGAGATAATTTTTTTCTCGCACTCTCCAACCCTTGCATCGCATCGTATAATGCCAATAATGGCAGGCTGGGCGGCGGAAAGCTCGGTCTCCTCGGTAAGCTGGATGACCTTGTCGCCGTTCAGCTTTTTTGAAGCGTAACGCATGGGCGTTTTTTTAAGCTGAACGTTAAGTCCGAAAGCGTCGCTGATGACCTCCTCGGAATTTTCACCCTTAACGCTTATTTTCACCGAGACCGCTCCCCTCACGTCAAGGCGGCGTTTGTTGACTGCTCGGAAGTTCACATGGTCGGTTTTGGGAGAAAGGGAAACTTCGGGCGAATTTGGGGCTTTGCCGAGATCGACCGTTTTTGTATAAAGCTGCTTCTGAGTTATACATTGCAGAGCAGTACCGTCCTCACCGCAGTAAATAAGACGTATCTCACAGCTAAGCTCGTAGGAAAGCGTACTCCCCATAACGGAATAATCTGCGGCGGCAGGAATTACCTCGCACCGCACAAGACGGAAAATATCAGGGCAGTAATCGGGAAGAATGTAATCCAGCTCAACGCCTTGTTCCTGTATTCCGCTGTAAACAAGCTCGCCTGCCGGAATGGTTTCTCTGTTGATCTTTAAATTCATAACAGACCTCCTAAAAAAATCTTTATACATGTATATTCACAAGCCTGTACTTTAAGAACCACTATCCACAACTTAAGTGGGGGACTCTGTCCCCCACACCCCCTGCCAAAGGGGTGACCCCTTTGGAATCTCTGCTGTCGTGAATTGGGCTGTGGAAATCCCAAAATCAATATGATACTGTTAGTCCCCATGATTCCCACAGTCCAATTCACGAGAACGGACGCCAAAAGTCACATCTTTAACAGAAAGTACAGGAAACAAACACCTCTTAAAGTTGCGGACAGCGATTTAAAAATATAAAAATAAAAAGCCCCCAAATTTCGGGAGCTTTTTATGGTTCAATGCCGATCAGTAAGAATTCTTTGAGGAGCTTGTAGACGTGCCTTTCTCGGGCTTACCGCCGAAATCGGGCTGGTTGGAGTTGCTGTAGCTGTTCGACTTGCTGTCGGTACAGTTCTTGTTGGACTTGTTGCCGAAATTTGGCTGTGATGAATTATTCTTGCTCATAATATCACCTTTCTCCGCTCTATTGCGGAATAAGCTTGGGACTGAACGTCCCTGCGATATTATTATGAGCGTAAATTCTGATATTATTCAATAACGGCAAGATTTTCCAGATCTATCGTCATTTCATGAACGAAAAGCGGTTCGCCGTTATCGTCTAACGTATTGGCGTCGTAAAATTTTATATTTACAGTATCGTCAGTCGGCGGTTGAAGCAGCGAAGCAATAGTACCGTCCTCACGCCTTAAAGGTCCGTAAATACCTATCCATTCAAGCTCCTTGCCGTTTCCGTCAGTCCATATTTCGTATACCTTGGAATTCGGATTTTCCTGCTGATAGGGATTATAGTGGTCTTTCAACTCAGAAAAATCCCATGTCTGCACCTGCATTGCCGAAGGGGTTATGTCAAAAATCGTTACCGAATAGCCTGCGCTGTCGGTGAACGTATGGTCAATGCTGCGTATAAGGCTCTCATCGGGAGCGATATTCAGCGAGAAGTTGAACTCGTCCTCGATAACGGGCGAATCCTCCGATACAATGCCGTAAAAATTCGACGAGGGGCGGAACGAATGTATTTTGAACTCAACGTCCTTCGCCTCGTTTATCCTGTCCGCAGAGCCAAAAGTAAACCTAAGCTGTCCGCTGAAGCTGTTTTCCGTACCCTCGTCAAGATAAAGCTTTGACTGCATGTCGATTATTTCGTTCATTGAGGATTTGGCATATGTCTTACCGTCCATATTTAAAACGGGGTCAAAGCTTATATACTGCCAACCATCGGGATTGCCGTCGTTAAGGCTTCCCGTCAGACCGAGTATCAGCGTATTCCTGTCGCAGTATACGCTTTCAACTGTCAGCGAGATATTATCGCCCTCCAACGGAATGGGAGATGTGAAAGTCTGCGCGGCAGCTCCTATTTGCTCAATGTCGTGATGTTCCCATTTATCCTTTTGGAACTCGTTTCCCTCGGAGTCAACATAGCTGCTTTCGAGATTGTCGCCCAGCTTGTCAAAAACTCCCATGCGTTCCGCCGCAAACACCGCCGTACCGCCGCAGGCAGCCACCGCCGCAACAGCTATCAGGGCAAAACCTCTTTTGTTTAATTTTATGTGTTTTTTACGTCGCTTATTCATGTTCAGAACCTCGTTTCTGCACCGTTCGCTTGGTACTATGCGATCGGCGACCTTATTGTAATCGTTTAAATTCATAAGCTCACATCCTCTCCGAGAGATTTTTTCAGCAGCTTTCTTGCACGGTAAAGTCTTGTCTGCACGGCAGTTTCGGACTTCCCGATAATTTTCGCAGTCTCCGCCACCGAATATCCCTCATAGTAATAAAGATGTATAACAAGCCGATATTTAGGCGCAAGCTCCATGACGGCATGATATACGGCGCTTTCGTCGGGCGTTTCGTAGGTAAGGTTCGCTTCTTCGAGGGGAACAGAATAGTAAAAATATTTATAAGCAAGCGAGCGGAACATGTCTCGGCACTTATTTGCGGCAACCGTCATAAGCCACGCCTTTTCGGACTTTTCATCATTAAATCTGACGTTCGATGTAAACCGCTTGAAAAATGTCTCCTGAGTTATATCCTCGGCGTCGGCTGTATTTTTGCAGTAACTGAACGCAAGCCGATAAACTGAACTGCTGTATCTGTCGTAAAGCTCCGCCATTTCGCAGTCACTCATGGAACTCCTCCTTTCATTAAACCTACATTGCTTTTGAACCGGTTCTGTATATAAAACGAACGCCGCAGCAGTTATATCACATTTTTTTTAAAAAAAATAGACCTGTTCAGTAACCTGAAAAATGCTGAATGACGCAGGATTTTTTGTGCTGTGCAAAGTCAGTTTTCCGCAGGAATACTGTATGTATTGCAAGGAAAACCGGCAAAGCACAGTGCAAAAAAGACAAGTCAGGCAGCGTTTTGAAGGTTATTGAACAGGTCTAAATTAAGGGGACGTTCGGTAAGCCGAAGTCCCCTTTTATGTTAATAATATTTGTTATATCAGTTAGCCTTACCGAGGAATGCCGCACCGATGATTCCCGCATCGTTGCCGAGCTTGGCGATAACTATTTCTGTATTCTTCTCAGAATTGCGAGTGTAAACTTCTTCCTTTACTATCGCTTTCATTGGGAGAAGCAGAGGGTCGCCCTCGTTGCATACTCCACCGCCGATACAAAGAACGTCCGGCTGGAAAATATTGATAGTGTTCGTGATTCCTGCGGCAAGGTACTTTATGTACTTGTCAACGACCGCCTTAGCGTACTCGTCGCCCTCTCTCATTGAATCGAACGCAGTCCGAGCAGTCACCTTTTCCCTTTCCTCAGCCATTTTAGCCATAATGCAGTCGGGGTGTTCGGCAATAGCCTCTTTAGTCATGCGGATAAGTCCCGTAGCTGAGGAATAAGCTTCAAAGCAACCCTTTCTTCCGCACGAACACTGCGCTCCGTCAACCTCTATAACGGTATGACCTATCTCAGCTCCTGCAAAATTAGAGCCTGAGTAAATTTTTCCGTCCACTATGATTCCGCCGCCTACGCCTGTTCCGAGGGTAATGCAAACGGCATTCTTAGCTCCCTTTGCCGCGCCTGCAACGTATTCGCCGTATGCTGCGGCGTTGGCATCGTTCTCGATAAACACGGGCTTGTCGATATTCTCCTGAATATACTTCACCATGGGAGTATTCTTAAATCCCAAATTATTTGAATACTCGATGATACCCGTTTTGCTGTTGGCAATGCCGGGCGTTCCTATGCCTATCCATTCGATCTGGTCGATCGTCAGACCTGCATTCTCCACAGCCTGCAAAGCCATTTTCGCCATATCGTCCGCTATCTCCGTTTCGGGACGGGGACAATTTGTTTTCGTAGTCGCCTTGGCAATGATGTTGTATTCCTCGTCAACTACTCCGGCAACTATGTTAGTTCCGCCTAAATCAATTCCTACATAATATTTCATAAATAAAACCTCCGTTTTAAAATTAACTTATAGTAATTCTTAAATGCGGCTAAAACGAGCCTATTCGCCGATACAGGTATAAATTATACTGCATTCGCCTGTGATACGCCAGTTTGTTCCTGCCGACACAAAGAAGCTGTCGCCTTTTTCAGCCTTGATTTTTCCCGAATCCGTATCGCCCGATTCAAGCGTTCCGCTGCCGTCAAGCACAAGTATATGAGTAAACGAACCGCCGTTGCAGTTCTCCTCGCCCGTTCCGCAAATATCCTGACGGAACACATTAAAATACTCGCAGCCGATAAGACGGCATGTCTGCGCGCATATCGGTGTGCCGCCCGTCTGCTCGGGAATATCCGAACGGGTACGCTGCGTCACGTCGAGAGCCTTGTCGATATGCAGCTCACGGGGTCTGCCGTAGTCGTAAACTCTGTAGGTGACGTTGGAGCTTTGCTGTATCTCCGCAATAAGACAGCCCTTGCCGATAGCGTGGAGCGTTCCTGCGCGTATCATGAAAATATCGCCCTTTTTCACGGGAACGACGTTCACCTTGTCAAGCAGGGTATTCTCCTCGATAGCCTGCCGAAATTCATCTTTCGTAATTTCTTCCTTGAAGCCGTATATAATGGACGCATCAGGCTCGCAGTCCACAACGTACCACATCTCGTTCTTGCCCGATTCGCCCTCATGCTCCATAGCGTACTCGTCGTTTGGGTGGACCTGTACGGACAGGTTTTCACGGGCATCAATAAGCTTTATCATAATGGGAAATCTTTCGCACGTAATGCCTTGCGTACCCATAGCCTCGGGATGCTCCCTGAGATAGTCCGCAAGGGTCATGCCGCCGAATTTTCCGCCGTCGATAACGCTCAGACCATCGGGGTGACAGCTCAGTTCCCAGCTTTCGGCTAAACGTTCGCCGTCCGAGGTCTTGCCGAACTCGTCCCTAAGCCGAGTTCCGCCCCATATATAGTCCTTTATCGCAGGTTTCAGTCTGAAAACCAATCCCACACCGCCTTTTTACATTATTTATTCACTATCCACAATTTAAGCGGATATTGTTTTTTCGCATTTCTTGCCTGAGAGGTAATTTTTTGGAGCCTATATCGTAAATTCTCCTGCATAAAGCCATAAAAATATGGATTATGATTTATGTGGCAGGCTTTATGCAGGAGAATTTACGACAACAGAGATTCCAAAGGGGTCACCCCTTTGGCAGGGGGTGTGGGGGACAGAGTCCCCCACTTAAATTGTAGACAGTGATTATTTATTAAGACACATTTCGGAGCGAAGTTCCTCCTCCGTTCCGCAGAAAACGTTAAAGTCGATACACGGCTCTTCGCCGTAATAGCCCTCAAGCCTGCCCTTATCGCTGTACTGCCAGAACTGCCAGTCGATAAAATCGGGTTCGAGCTGAGTACAGCGTATCCACAAGGGATAGTCCGAGAAGCTTTCCTTTACATATCGGCAGTATACGGGCATAGTCGTATATATAATAGGCTTTGCGCCGTAATATTCCTCCAGCTCACGCAGCAGCGGAGAAAGTATAGACTCCGCTTCCTCACGGCTCGGCTTGTTCGAGGACTTGTCGCCGTAATACTCGATATCGACCACGGGCGGCATATCTATATCGTTTTTGCCGACTGTGTTTATAAAATTTTCCGCCTGAGTTTCGCCCGAACTGTCAAAGCTGAAAAAATGATAGCACGAATGCAAGATCGAAGTATCGGCAATATCCGCAAGATTACGGCTTACCGATTCGTCAACGTGACCGCTGCCCTCGGTAGCCTTTATAAATGCGAACTTTACGCCCTGCTCCTCGATACGTTCCCAGTCGATAACGCCCTGATAGTTCGACACGTCCACGCCGAACACGGGATACTTGGCTTCGCTCGGTTCGGCAGTTCCGACAACGGCTGAAAATCCGAGCGTTACAGCAGTCATAAAAAAGGCGGCTGTAATAATACTTATACATTTTTTATTTCTATTCAAATCAAATTATCTCCAAACGCCTTTTTCAAAGCTCCGCCGTCCCCATATTTTTCTGACACGATCATACATTTATTATTGTACATTATTTTAGAGAATAAGTCAACAGAAAATAAAAAAATTTTCACATAAATATCCGCTTGATATTTCCTAAATATTTTTACCAAAAAAACTTTCTTGACAAATTAGGCGAAATATTATATAAGCAGCGTGACGCTGCACCCAATCCACGCTAAAAAATTACCAAACGAAAAATTCTTCCGCGACTATTGCATTTTTGAAACTAATATGATATAATAGTATAAAAGCTACGGCATGATCCTGATTTAATTGATAAACCGCCAAAGCTTTTGCACACAAAATATTAAGCGTATAAAATTTGGAGGATAATTATGAAAAAAATTATTTCGGCTGTTCTTTCAGCGGCATTGCTTTTTTCAACGGCGGCAGCTTTGCCTGTTTCGGCAGAAAGCTACGGTGACGGCGTAAACATCACGGTTCTCGGCGACAGCATCGCTTCAGGAACAGGACTTTCAGACGAGGAATACAACTACGGTCAGATCGTAGCTGACTATCTTGGCGGCTCTGTGGAAAACTACGCCGTTTCGGGATACGATTCCGCCGAAACTTTGGCGCAGATACGCAACTTCGACAGCGAGCAGAAAGCTCAGCTTGCTGACAGCGATATTGTTATTATTTCCACGGGCGCAAACGATATGATAAAGTTCGCAGCTTCTTCTCTTTTGGAATTTGCGGAAAAAAATAATCTGCTCATGGACGGAAAAACAGCCGAGGATCTTCCCGAAAATCCAACGCTCCAGTCAATAAAAGAGTTCGTCAATATGGACGCTTTAATTAATTTTGCCGGTAACTTTTCAAACGCAAGAGCGCTTACCGACCGCCTGACCTATATCTACCAAAATATCACTTATACCGACGCAAATCCCAACGGCGCAAATCGTACTCAGGTCATCGCAAAGCAGATAATTCCCAACATAAACGAAATGGTTTCTGAAATAAAGGCTGCCAATCCCGACGCAAGAATAGTTCTACAGACGGTCTACAATCCGCTCCAACTGCAAGCGTCCTATGAAGAAGCCGTGAAAGCAGCCTACGGAAGCGCTTACCACACGGCTTACATACAGTTCAAGACGCTTTTCCAAAACATTACCGAAAAATATGCCGCTCAGATCAAAGAGGTCGAGGGCGTTGAAATAGCGGACGTTCTTACTGATTTCTCGTCTACGGACGAAAATTCGCAGAAGTACGGCTGGTACTTTACTAAAGTTCAGGCAGGTCAGGAAAATCTCGATATTCACCCCACACAGGCAGGTCACGTCGCTATTGCCACGACAATTATCAACACTCTCGGCGAGACCCGTGAGGACGGCGGACTTCTTTCTTTGGCTTTTAACGGACTTACCAATGCCGACAGCTACCCTGCCTACGCTTTGAACGAGTATAAAAAAGTTGCAGGCACTTACTGTCTCGGCGATGTTAATGCCGACGGCTCTATTGACGCTACGGACGCTAATCTTGTTCTCATTCAGTTCGCTATGCTTATAACGGAGCAGCCGACCACTATCTCAGCGGAACAGCTGAAAGCGTGCGAGCTTAACAATGACAATGCCATAGATTCTTTGGACGCTTCGGCTATCTTGGGATATTATGCGTATTCTCTTACAGGCGGAAAAGGCACTTCGCTGAAAGAATATTTAATGAATAAGTAAAATCCGGGACGGCTTCTGCCGTCCCATTTTTTGCTATCTGCCATATGTTAGGCTTAAAACAATGAAACAATATAATAAATAATACCGTAGAGAAATGCAGCCGTACAGCCGTAGAGAATTACAGGTCCTGCAATATTGAAAATTTTCGTTCCTACTCCAAGAACCAGTCCCTCAGACTGGGCTTCAACAGCCGACGAACTTACGGCATTTGAAAATCCCGTTATCGGAACGAGCGTTCCTGCGCCTGCATGCTTTGCAAGCCGTTCGTACCAACCAAGTCCCGTAAAAAACGCACTGAGCGCAACAAGTATCACGGAAGTCCATATTCCTGCATTTTCCGTTGAAAAACCTGCGTACTCAAACACTGAACGTATAAGCTGTCCGACCACGCATATACCCCCGCCGACCGCAAAAGCGCAGGATATATTTACTGCCGCTTTCGATTTCGGCTCGGCTCTTTTGCTCATTTCGCTGTAAACCTGCGGTGTAATATTCATAAGACCGCCTCCTTTTGAATTTAGTATACGCAAAAATTGTCTTATAATACATACTTTCTACTTTAACAGAGAATGTAAGAAAACAAAATTCTCACAAATTGTAAACGGCGTTAGTACATATAACAATTCTTTCAATAGTTGAAAATAGCCAAAATTTCATGTAAATAATTGTTGGATTTCAACTATTTACTAACTATTGACATATTCACCAATTTGTGATAAAATGAATTTATAAGGAAATATGATTTCCAAAAAAATAAAACGGAGGAAAGTATATGAATTCTTTCAAAAAGTATGTGGCTGAGTTCATCGGCACTATGGTGCTTGTTACGCTCGGCTGCGGAACGGCAATGCTGGTCGGCTGCGATGCGGCAAGCGGCGGCGGATATATCCTCACCGCTCTTGCGTTCGGTCTTGTTATCGTCGGTATGGCGTACTGCGTGGGAAATATCTCGGGCTGCCATATCAACCCTGCGGTCTCCCTCGGCGTACTTATCAGCGGCGGAATGAAATTCAGCGATTTCATCGGCTACATAATCGCTCAGTGCGCAGGAGCTTTTGCAGGCTCGGGCATTCTTGCGGCTATTTTCAGTCTCGGAAACGTTGAGGATAAGACCGGCGGATTCGGTTCAAACGGTCTCGCCGGCGTGGGCGACAACGCTTTGGCAGGACTTATCGTTGAAGTTGTCCTGACTTTCATTTTTGTTATGACTATCCTCGGCGTTACGTCACGCAAGGCTAACCACGGCTCTTTCGCCGGAATCGTTATCGGTTTTACCCTTACTCTTGTTCATATTCTCGGAATCGGTCTTACGGGAACTTCCGTAAACCCTGCAAGAAGTATCGGTCCTGCTATTATGGCTGCTATTGACGGCAATTCCGACCCCATTTCGTGTATTTGGGTATTTATAGTCGGTCCGCTTCTCGGCGCGGCGGCTGCGGCAGGAGTTCACCTGTACCTCGAAAGCGGTCTTGAAGCTCCGAAAAAGAAAAAGTAATATCTAAGCATAATATCTAAACAAAAAGGGGGAACGCTGTCCCCCTTTTTTATGCAACACCGTACAAAGCCGTCAGGCGGTCTTTGTGCGGTGCTGCCTTATTCAAGCTGCTTCGCCAAAAAACGTGTTGCAGCCGTTAAAAGACTTTTCTGCAAGTCCGAAGCGTCCGTCTGTCCCTCGGTAGTCATAAACGCTACAGCTCCCGAAACGTCGCCGCCGCTGATGATCGGCATTGCCGCTACAGCCGTTCTGTCAAGTCCCTCGGCAGGATAGAAGTTATTGCCGTTTCCGTCGGGACAGAAATACTGCCCGCGATTATCCATGATACTCTCTAACTGCGCCGATACCTTGCGGTCAGCCGCTTCTCTCTTTGGCAAACCGGCTGAGGCTACCACATGATCCTTATCAAAAACGATAACGGGACATCCGGCTGTCTTGAACATCACGTCGGCTACGTTCGCCGCATTTTCGCTCATTTCGCTTATAGCCGAATATTTCTTGAAAATGACCTCGCCCTCGCTGTTTGTATAAATTTCAAGCGGGTCGCCCTCTCTTATACGCATGGTGCGCCTTATCTCCTTGGGGATAACTACACGTCCAAGATCGTCTATTCTTCTAACAATTCCTGTTGCTTTCATAATTGACCTCCGCAATATAAATTTGCTTGCGGTGTTATTATTTGCACAGTTGGGCGAAATATTCCACAGGAAAATTTTATAATTGATTTGAATCAATTCAACCGCTGAAAAAGCGAGATTTTTATACTTCCTCTAAACCCCTGTTTGCTCAGGATTTTTCGCTTACCAGTATTGAAGCGCGGTTTTGGATAAGATCAATAGTCGTGTCAATATCCTGACCTCCGCCGAGATATGCTAATACTTCTTCCTCAATTATTTCCCATAGCGATCTGTCTAATTCGGTGTCGATCCGGTTTATTGTATCAACATAGTTTTCGATAAATTCGCAGTCCTCCAAAGTAGGAAGCGGAGTTTCAAAGATTTCGCCCTTGATTTCATAAGTAGGGTTAGAATATTCCCCGTTACAAATTCTTTCAGCCGTCGTTTTTCGGGCATTGTTATTAATGAGAAATCCGCCTTCCGACGAATAGCTGACAACTTTTTCACCGTCTATATATTGTTCGTACTTCTGTACAACATGCTCCTGCTGATACTCCTCTGTATAGAACTGCCTGAGATATTCCCATGCGGCACGCTGTTTTTCTTCCGAAGAATGTGCGCATATCGAATACTCACCGCTTGTGCTGATATATGCGCCCTGTCCCTGAGAATCAGGATACCCTACCAGAGTGTATTCGCCGTCTTTTATATGAGAAACTAATGTCTCATTAGTACCGCTGTTGGCATAGGCAAAAAGTGATGAGCTAAAACCGGTCACATCATATGTAGATATAAAATTAGGAGCATTGTAATCAAGTTCTGATTTTTCTCCGTAATTGCTTTCAAAGCTTCCGCAAAATTCAAGCAATTTGCAGAAATCAGGCGAATCGAAATGAACCTCCGCTTTTGTATAGTCAACATAGGATGTGAGGTTAGATCTCAGGATATCATAATAAATATTTTCCGCATTACGACTCCCACTTATTGTGGCGTTATCGGGCATAGCGTTCCAATGCTCGATAAATTCATCGACCGTCCAGTTTTGCTTATCGCCCACATACTCCTTTTTTCCTATCATTGTATGAACTTTATAAGCAGATGGCAGACCGTAAAGATGCCCGTCATTCTCACATAGTCCGAGAACGTGCTTGTTCATCAGTTCGGGGTTCACATCGGGATCGTCCTTCATAAACTCATAAAGATCGACAAACGCGCCCTTGTTTTTGAGTATCTCATAATAAGCCGGATTACTGAATGAAAACGCACCAACAATGTCAATATCGTCCTTATTGATTATCCTCTGCAACATATCAAAGTCCTGCTTATTAAATTCCTCTGTTGTGTACATCAGAGGATCGCCGTTGTCATCAAGGAGAGAATGACTTGCAACATACTCGATGCGATAACCGTTATCGGCAGAATTGAATTTGTCAAATTCACCGGGTTCGGGTTCAACTGCCAAAGCAATAGTAATTACAACATCTTCTTTTTTCTCCTGCTCGATGTGTTCGGAGCTTTGGTTGACGTCGTTTTCCTGCTTTACCTTTTCCACAGAAGAACAGGAAACCGAAGCCGCCAAAAGCAAAACGGACAGTGCTAATGAAATTTTTCTCATAATATCACCTTTTCTAATATATTTGACCTCCACGGAAACTTCCCCAAACGCTTCATGACGCAAAACTCCTGCGCCGTTCGGCATTTTAAAAGTTTTCGAGTAGTTCTATATATTTATTGTTATGCAAAGGCAAAAAGGATCAAATATTTTTGAAAAATTTTTTAAAGTTTGTATACATGCACAAATTCAGCGATATCAATTTGTGGGTTATCAACAAAATAAACGTATAATTTAGCTTAAAAAAAGCTCGTTATCAGCGTATGAAGAAAGTCTCAGCATTGTGCGACTATTTTTTTCTTTGACTGCATACATAAAAAAATCCCGCTTAAAAAGCGGGATTTTTAATAAGCTTAAAGCTTTAATTATTCATTGATAGCTGTAACAACGCCTGAACCTACTGTTCTGCCGCCCTCACGAATAGCGAAACGGAGTCCCTCTTCGATAGCGATAGGAGTGATAAGCTCAACGTTCATAGCTACGTTATCGCCGGGCATGCACATTTCCTTATCAGCAGGAAGTGTAACTACGCCTGTAACGTCTGTTGTTCTGAAATAGAACTGAGGTCTGTAGTTGTTGAAGAAAGGAGTATGACGACCGCCCTCTTCTTTCTTAAGAACGTAAACCTGACCTGAGAACTTTGTGTGGGGGTGAATCGAACCGGGCTTGCAGAGAACCTGTCCTCTTTCAACCTGATCTCTTGTGATACCACGGAGAAGTGCGCCAACGTTATCGCCAGCCTCACAGAAGTCAAGAGTCTTTCTGAACATTTCAAGACCTGTAACAACAGTTGTCTGCTTCTCGTCGGAAAGACCAACGATCTCAACCTGCTCGTTTACGTTAAGACGTCCACGCTCTACTCTACCTGTAACAACAGTACCACGGCCGGAGATAGTCATAGTGTCCTCGATAGGCATAAGGAAAGGCTTAGCATCGTCTCTCTCAGGGCTGGGGATATAGTTGTCAACAGCGTCCATAAGCTCAAGGATAGGAGCGTATGCAGGATCGTTGAGATCATCGGGAGCTTCGAGAGCCTTCAGAGCAGAACCCTTGATGATAGGAGTATCATCGCCGGGGAAATCGTAAGAAGAAAGAAGATCACGGATATCCATTTCAACGAGTTCGAGAAGCTCTTCGTCGTCAACCTGATCAGCCTTGTTCATGAATACAACAATTGCAGGAACGCCAACCTGACGAGCGAGAAGGATATGCTCTCTTGTCTGAGCCATAGGACCGTCAGAAGCAGCAACAACGAGGATAGCGCCGTCCATCTGAGCAGCACCTGTGATCATGTTCTTAACGTAGTCAGCGTGACCGGGGCAGTCAACGTGAGCATAGTGACGAGCGTCTGTCTCGTACTCAACGTGAGCTGTATTGATCGTGATACCACGCTCTCTCTCCTCAGGAGCCTTATCGATCATATCGTAAGCCTCGTACTGAGCCTGACCCTTCATAGCAAGAGTCTTTGTAATAGCAGCAGTAAGAGTTGTCTTACCGTGGTCAACGTGTCCGATAGTACCAATGTTTACATGGGGTTTGGTTCTTTCAAATTTAGCCTTAGCCATTGGAAAAATCCTCCTTAAATAAAATTCGTGTATCTGTTATACCGCTGCGATAAAAAATATCGTATACAGTAAGCCTGTATATACATTATAACAGATTATTTTGGAAATTTCAAGTGTTTTGGCAAAAAAAGTTCCGCCAAAACACAAGAATTTATTAAATAAGTTGTTCTCTGCCGAAAAATCGAGAAAAACTCAGTTTTTAGCGCGTGAAGCCATGATCTTCTCGGCAATGCTCTTGGGTACTTCTTGATAGCTGTGAGGCTCCATTGTGTACTGACCGCGTCCCTGTGTGTTGGAACGGAGGTCTGAGGTATAGCCGAACATCTCAGACAGAGGAACGAGAGCGTCAACCTGAACAGAACCTGTTCTTGACTCCTGACCCTGAATCTGTCCGCGTCGTGAGCTGAGATCGCCGATAACCGTACCTGTATAGTCGTCGGGAACAATAACGGCAACCTTCATGACGGGCTCCATAAGGATAGCGTTAGCCTGCTTGAGAGCTTCCTTGAACGCGATCGAACCTGCGATCTTGAACGCCATTTCGGAGGAGTCAACTTCGTGGTAAGAACCATCATAAAGCTCTACCTTAACGTCAACTACTTCGTAGCCTGCAAGGATACCTGACTTCATTGCGCCCTGAATACCTGCGTCAACAGCGGGGATATACTCCTTGGGGATAGAACCGCCGACAACGGCATTCTTGAACTCGTAGCCCTTGCCCGATTCGTTAGGCTCAACACGGATCTTAACGTGACCGTACTGACCCGAACCGCCTGACTGCTTCTTGTACTTGTAATCAATATCAGCGCTGCCCTTGATAGTTTCCTTGTAAGCAACCTGAGGTGCGCCAACGTTAGCCTCTACCTTGAACTCACGGAGAAGACGGTCAACGATGATATCGAGGTGAAGCTCACCCATACCTGCGATGATAGTCTGACCTGTTTCCTCGTCAGTCCATGTCTTAAAGGTAGGATCTTCCTCGGCAAGCTTTGCGAGGGCGATACCCATTTTCTCCTGACCAGCCTTAGTCTTAGGCTCGATAGCGAGCTGGATAACAGGCTCGGGGAATTCCATAGATTCGAGAATTACAGGGTGCTTTTCGTCACAGAGAGTGTCACCTGTAGTAGTATTTTTAAGACCAACAGCAGCGGCGATGTCGCCTGCGTAAACTGTGGTGAGGTCTTTTCTGTGGTTAGCGTGCATCTGAACGATACGTCCGAAACGCTCACGGCTGTCCTTTGTAGCGTTGAGAACGGAATCGCCCTGATTGATAACGCCCGAGTACACACGGAAGAACGCAAGCTTTCCTACGAAAGGATCGGTAGCGATCTTGAATGCGAGAGCTGCGAACGGCTCTTCGTCGGAAGAAGGTCTCTCAACCTCCTCGTCGGTATCGGGGTTTACGCCCTTGATAGCGGGAACGTCAAGGGGAGAAGGCATATAGTCGATAATAGCATCGAGAAGCTTCTGAACGCCCTTGTTCTTGTAGGAAGTACCGCATGTAACGGGAACCATATGGTTAGCGATAGTAGCGGAACGAATGCACTTCTTGATCTCGTCCTGAGTCAGCTCCTCGCCGTCAAGATACTTCATCATAAGCTCTTCGTCCTGCTCTGCAACATGCTCTACCATATCGTCATGGTACTGCTGAGCCTTTTCCTTCATATCCTCGGGGATTTCCTCAACACGGATATCCTTTCCGAGGTCATCGTAATAAATGTAAGCCTTCATTTCAACAAGGTCGATGATGCCCTTGAACTCGTCCTCAGCGCCGATAGGAAGCTGGATCGGAACGGCGTTACATTTAAGTCTGTCCTTCATCATGTCAACAACATGGTAGAAGTCCGCACCCATAATGTCCATCTTATTTACATAAGCCATACGGGGTACTTTGTAGTTATCAGCCTGTCTCCAAACTGTTTCGGACTGAGGCTCTACACCGCCCTTTGCGCAGAGAACCGTAACTGAACCGTCGAGAACACGGAGCGAACGCTCTACCTCAACGGTAAAGTCAACGTGTCCGGGAGTGTCGATGATATTCAGTCTGTGACCTGCCCAATAGCATGTAGTAGCAGCGGAAGTAATTGTGATACCTCTCTCCTGCTCCTGCTCCATCCAGTCCATAGTAGCGGAACCTTCGTGAGTTTCACCGATCTTATGGTTTACGCCGGTGTAGAAAAGGATACGCTCTGTGGTAGTAGTTTTACCGGCATCGATGTGAGCCATGATACCGATATTTCTTGTATTTTCAAGTGAACAATCTCTTGCCATAGTATCTTCCTCTCACAACGACGATTACCAGCGGTAGTGAGCAAACGCCTTGTTTGCCTCTGCCATCTTGTGTGTATCGTCACGCTTCTTGCAAGCACCGCCGGCGCCGTTAAGAGCATCGAGGATCTCGCCTGCAAGTCTTTCCTTCATAGTCTTTTCGTTTCTCTCTCTGGAATACTTAGTGATCCAACGGAGACCGAGAGTCTGACGTCTTTCGGGTCTAACCTCCATAGGGACCTGATAAGTAGCTCCTCCGAGACGGCGAGCCTTTACTTCCAGCTCAGGCATGATATTCTCCATAGCCTGTTCAAAAACCTCCAGTGCGTCTTTGCCTGTCTTTTCGGCAACGATCTCGAATGCACCGTAAACGATCTTCTGAGCGACGCCCTTCTTGCCGTCCAGCATAATATTATTTATGAGACGTGTAACGAGCTTTGAATTGTATACAGGATCCTGTAATACATCACGCTTTGCGATATTACCTCTTCTTGGCATTTCGCTTCCCTCCTTCACATAGATTCATGAATTCATAGGTACTCGTGTCAGCCGATTACTGCTGCTCAAAAATGCAGCCGCGCTTCACCGACCGATAACGTCAAGACCAATGCGAGGTATAATAATATATATTAAACTCCGCATTTATCCTGCGATAGTAGTTATCCTATTTTTGATATGTTCGGCATTTTTCAGCAAGCCGAAAGCTGTTTTGCGGAAATTACTTCTGCTTGGGTCTCTTAGCGCCGTACTTGGAACGAGCCTGAAGTCTGTTGGCAACGCCCTGAGCGTCGAGTGCGCCTCTGATGATGTGGTAACGCACACCGGGGAGATCCTTAACACGTCCGCCTCTGATGAGAACAACGCTGTGCTCCTGAAGGTTGTGACCGATACCGGGAATGTAAGAAGTAACCTCGTAGCCGTTTGTGAGCTTAACTCTTGCGATCTTTCTCATAGCCGAGTTAGGCTTCTTGGGCGTAGCAGTTCTTACAGCGGTGCAAACGCCTCTCTTCTGAGGTGAACTCTGATTGATCTGCGTTTTCTTCTTAGCATTGTAGCCCTTCTGGAGAGCAGGAGCTGTAGACTTTGTCTCGAGATCCTTTCTTCCCTTACGAACAAGCTGATTAAATGTTGGCATAATCTTCCTCCTTTTTCAAAAAATGGGTATGCCGAAAGCATATATACTTGCCTCTATTGCAAAATATACAATATCTTTCGGAATAAATTCCGTCTGTCTGCGTTGTCCTCCTCACCGTGCGACAGCACGCTTTCGTCGTCCGCCTTAACATACAGAATTTCTTCTCGAAATCTTTTGCACATTTTGCAATAGAGTCAAGTATAACTTGTACAGCATACCCATATATTATATAACATTATCCCTGATTTGTCAAGAGTTGTTTTTGAATTTTCTTCAAATTCCGCTTTTATTTGGATATTTTGGCGATTTGATAAGCTTTTATCGCCGTGTAATTGGTTATTTTACGCAAATCAGCGGATTATCTCGTTCTTTATTCCGCTGAGCATTCCGTCGGAAAGTCCGAAATCCTTGCCCTTATAGCACCACAAGGCGCGTCCGATGCCGTATTTTTCGAGGACGGAGTGAATGTCCCTGTACCAGTTAATTGCGGATTCGGGTTCGGCAAGCTCGATAACGCCGTATTCGCCGCAGTAAAGCATAACGTTGCGTTCTTCGGCAGTCTTTAAAGCGTCGGCAAAGAGAGCTTCAAAATATTCAGCCGAAAATCCGCCGTCAGGTATCTTATCGGCAAACTTTTCGATAACAGCCGCGATACTATCCGATTTTTCCATAAATTCCGACTTGCTTATCGGATATTTCATGCGGAAATCCTCGGGCATTCCTTTTATCCAGTACGCTCCCTGATGAGTGAACAGAAGCGGCTCGTAGCAATGAAAATTATATATGATATTTTCGTCAAACGGCGGAGCTATGCGGCTTACTGTCGTAACGCTGTTGTTCATATAGCCGCCTATAAGTATCTTTATATCGGGGGCATATCGGCGTATTTCCTTAACGGTACGCTCCGCTATCTTCATCCACGGGTCGTTGTCAGCCTCGTCCACCACTTCGTTTAGAAGTTCAAAGGCAAGCCGTCCGCCGAACTTACCGTAACGCTCCGCAAACCTACTCCAAAGCTCGATAAATCGGGAAATAAGCGTTTCGCTGCGGAAAAATCCCGTTTCGGCTTCACCCACGTCAAAGGAAAATCCGGCAGTTTTATGAAGATCGAGTATCATGTTAAGACCAAGCTCTCCGCACCATTCAAGGCAGCGGTCGATATAGCCGAAGCCCTCCTCGATAAAGCTTCCGTCCTTGTTCTGAACAAGGTCATAATCAATCGGCAAGCGAACGTGGTCAAAGCCCATATCACGTATATCTTCGATGTCGCCGCGTGTTATGAAGCTGCCGCAATGTTCCTCGGTAAGCTCCGCCTGCGAGAGCCAGCCGCCCAAATTAACGCCCTTTTGGTATCCGTTCCATTTTTTCATGATAGATCACCTCGAAAAATTTTTTCTGATTTGATTATATCATAATCGCATCGGAAAGTATACCAAATTTATAATTAAAATAGTAAAATGATGACATCAGACTTTTTGGGAAGTTCCCGAACACGTTTGTTGAAAAATCAGTTTTTACGAGCCGCAAAAAGCATGATAAGCGGATAAATTTCAAGACGTCCGATAAGCATGTCAAAGCACAGAACTATTTTCGAGACAAAATCAAGTCCGCCGAAATTTCCCGAGGGACTGAACCGTCCAACGCCGAAACCGATGTTGTTTATACAGGTAGTTACCGCCGAGATATTCTCCTCAATAGTAAAGCCGTCATGAGAAATACCAAGCACCGACAGCACAAATATTATCATAAAAAGTATGAAGTAATTGCTTGCGCCCCGTATAACGTCCCTTTCGACGGGCTTGCCGTCTATCTTGACCGACGCGACCGCTCTCGGACTTACGATGTATTTCAGTTCGCGTATGCCCGTCTTTACTATAATTAAGTATACGCGATACTTTCAGACCTCCGCCCGTTGAACCTGCGCACGAGCCGATAAACATAAGTATGAGCAGAAGCGTCTGCGCAAAGGTACTCCACTCCCCCGTGTCGGCAGTCGCAAAGCCCGTTGAGGTTATCGTTGAAGCGACCATGAAAAACGCATGTCTGAACGCTTCGCCGACCGTATCGTACTGCCCGATAACGCACAGCGTGATAACGACCGAAGCTCCTGCAATTATGCCGAGATAAGTCCGCAGCTCCTCGTTTTTAAAAGCAAGAGAAAATCTGCGTATTATAATAAAGTAATACAGGTTAAAATTTATACCGAACATTATTATAAATACCGCAACGACCATTTCTATCGCAGGGCTGTTATAATGTCCTATACTGTCGTTCCAAAGAGAAAATCCGCCTGTTCCCGCCGAAGAAAAAGCGTGGATTACCGCGTCATACAGCGGCATTTTCAGCAGAACGAGAATAACGATCTCCGATAAGGTGAGAACGATATATATGCCGTAGAGAATACGTGCGGAAAAGCTCGATTTCGATACGAGCCGCCCCACGTTCGGTCCGGGACATTCAGCCCTCATCATGTGCATCGTCCGCACGTCGTTGCTCGACATTACCGCAAGCACGAACATCAGCACGCCCATACCGCCCAGCCAATGAGTAAACGCACGCCAGAACATGCAGGAACGTGACATTTTTTCAACGTCGCTGAGTATCGTAGAGCCTGTCGTTGTAAAGCCCGATACCGTTTCAAAAAGCGCGTCAACAAAATGAGGTATCTCCCCCGAGATAACAAACGGCATAGCTCCGATAGCCGACATAGCTATCCACGAAGCAGCCACGCTGACAAAGCCTTCAAGGGAAAATACGGAACGGTTTTTCGGCTTTTTTATCGTAAAAACGATCGAGATAAGTATTGTTACGGCGGCAGGTATCGCAAATGATTCGATAACGTGATGTTCGCCGTAAAAAGCTCCCACAAGTATGGGCAGAAGCATGCAGATACCTACTATCCTCAATATCTGTCCCATAATGTAGATGATCATTCTGTAATTCATAGATCGTCCGTGTCACTCCGATCAGTCGAAAATTTCTTTAAGGTCGTCAAAGCCTCTGTTTGTAGTTACTACCACAACGCTGTCGTTTACCATAAGGCAATCGTCGCCTTTGGGGATTATAAGTTCGTTTCCTCGCGCAATGCTTGCGATAAGGATACCGCTCCTGAGTTTCAGCTTTTTAAGAGGTATACCGACGTAATCCTTACGCTCGCGCACTACAAATTCGATAGCTTCAAGACGGTCGTTCACAAGGCGGTAGAGGGTCGCAATATTGTTTCCCGTAGAATTTTGCTTTGCGCGGACATATTGAAGTATCTGATTGACCGTTATCGACTTAGGCGAAATGATGCTGTCCAGATCGAGAGTTTCCGAAAGCTGCATGAGATTCATGCGGTTCACCTTTGTAACGACCTTTTCAACGCCGTTATTTTTGGCAAGCAGCGACATGAGGATATTTTCCTCGTCAATGCCCGTCAGCGAAACAACGGCATCGGCGTCGTAGACACGTTCTTCTCTTATAACATCGTGATTCGTACCGTCGCCGCATATCACGTTTACCTTGCTAAGACGCTGGCTGAGTTCAAGGCAGCGTTTTTCGTTTATCTCTATGATCTTGACCTTAACGCCCATTTCACGGAGCTGCTGCGCAAGATGATAGCCCACTCGTCCGCCGCCTATGAGAACGGCTGATTTTACACGCTTTTCACGGTAAGCCGAACTTATGCTCTTGAAAAACTTCACCATATTGCTGTGCGAAGCCGTCATATGAATCTTGTCTCCTGCGCGAAGCACAAAGCTTCCGTTGGGAATAATAAGCTCGTCACCGCGCTGAACGGCACAGATAAGAACGTCCAGCCGAAGTCTCCTCGAAAGCTGAGTAAGCGCAAGGTGATCGAGGATACTTCCGCTTGTAATACGAATTTCGGCAAGATCGACCCTGCCCTTTGCAAACGATTCAATATTTATCGCCTCGGGATAACGCAGAACTTTAGCTATCTCGTTGGCTGAAATATAGTCGGGATTGACCATCATGCTTATGCCAAGCTCCTCGCGCATGAAAACGAGCTGTTTATCGAACTCGGGATTTCTCACTCTTGCAATGCAATGACGGGCTTTCATTTTCTTTGCGATAAGGCTCGATAAAATGTTTACCTCGTCCGAATCGGTAACGGCAATGAATATCTTACACTTTCCGATGCCTGCTTCTTCAAGAACGGCGGTTTGCAGGCAGTTGCCCACAATTCCTTTAACATCGAAATCGTTGACGATAGAATTTATCCGAGTTTCGTTGGGGTCGATAACGGTGACGTTATGTTCGCTGCAAAGGACCTCCGCCAATGCGCCGCCGACCTTTCCGCCTCCTACGATGATAATATCCATGATCCCCTCCAAAAAATTATCTTTATTACGGCAGCTTTTGCTGTCTCGAGGCAGTCTCTAAAACCTGTTTGATCAAGCAAAAATCAGATAGGTGCGGCAGAGGCAAGGAAAGTATCCGAAGGCGGGCTGTCGCCCTCCGAGGACGCTTGACACAGCATATGCCGTGCATAGCTGATTTTTGTCAAAAGAGGTTTTAAGAGACTGTCTCAATGTAATTATACTCCCATATCCTCCGTTTGTCAATAAGAATGTTGAATTTTTGCATATATAGAAATCTATCCTGCGGCAAGGCGGTCTGTTTAAAGCTTGATTTTCATGCCTAAAAAAGATAAAATAGGGTTGAAAATTTTTCCGAGATGTGATAAACTATAATTAACAGTAAATTTTTATAGGAAGAATCGAGAACACAGTAGAAAGAGGTTCTTAAAATGATCATAAAAAAATTTATGCAAGATAAAAATGAAGATAAAATAAATAATATATCCGAAAAACGTTCCGCAGGTCGGCTGCGAATCATTCCTATGTCAGCTCTGTTTCTGATCTCGATCGTATTGATATTTTTAATGATACGCTCTTATTATGTGGAACTTGACAACCGCCTGTTTGCGGAAAGAAGCAGTCATCTTCAGGAAATTACGGAAAAGGTCGCCGATATTTTTGACATTACCATTGCAAGATCATGGGACAGCGTGAACACTCTGGAGCAGTTCCTCTCTACCGAAGGAATACAGACTCAGACAGAAGACGAACTTATGCAGCTTGTGAAAGACATGAGCCGTTTCCATGATACGAATAATAACATTTTTATGCTGCTGGACGACGATTTCCAATATTACACCTCCGACGGCAAAAAAGGTTACTGGAAAGAGCTTCCCATGATCATCGAAAACCAAAGTCAGACTCAGGAATTGATAACGACATTGCCTTATCAGAACAGTTCTTTTACTTACCTGTGCTTTTTGAAGCAGCTTCCCGAAAAGCTTGTGATCGAAGCAACCGGCAAATCTGTCTCCTACGTAATGTTGGCGGTGGACGTCAACTCTATCACCGACGATCTGTCAGTCAGCACCTTTGAAAACAGAGGTTATACATATATCGTGAACAGTGACGGACGCGCGCTTTTTGTCCCCGAAGGAGCTGACGAACAATTAAAGGCATATAACATCGCCAAGGCTCTTGAGGACGAGGAATTCATTCACGGCGGAAATGCGGAGGACTTCCGCACATCTCTCAAAAACCTTGAATCAGACGTAATGGAATTTCGCAGCGACGAGACCAATTACTTTGTTTCCTGTCACAGCGTAGGCGACGACGGCTGGAACACCCTGATATTCGTTCCTACGAGCGTTCTTGGAGAGGGAGCTAATCACATGCTGAAAAGCACGCGACGTTTCTTCGTTTTTCTGGGAATACTGCTGATCCTCGACTTCTCAGCCCTTGTGTTCTACCTTACCGACAGCCGCAACCGTAAGCTCATGGAACAAAAAGAGAAGTCCAACCGAATACTGAAAGAGGCGGCTGCGGAGGCTCGGAGCGCAAATAAGGCAAAAAGCGAATTTCTCTCCCATATGTCGCACGATATCCGCACTCCGATCAACGGTATCATGGGTATGACGGAGATCGCGCTCAAAAACGTATCCGATCCCGCACGTGTTAAGGACTGTCTCGGCAAGATAAGCAATTCCTCGCAGCATCTTCTGTCGCTGATAAACGATGTGCTTGACATGAGCCGAATAGAAAGCGGAAAGGTCACTGTCAATTCCGCGCCCATGAACATGATCGCCGCCACGGACGAATGCGCGTCTATTATCGGCGGACAGCTCCTCAACCGAAATATAGAATTTATTCGTGAGTTTGACGACTTTGCACACCCCGACCTGATCGGCGACGAGCTGCACCTGCGTCAGATACTTATTAATATTTTGGGAAACTCGGTAAAATTCACGCCCGACGGAGGTAAAATATTCTTCTGCGTCAAGGAGATCGGCTGCGCAGACGGCAAAGCTCTATTCCGCTTTGAGATCGAGGATACAGGCATCGGCATGAAACCCGAGTACCTACAGCATATCTGGGAACCCTTTTCGCAGGAGGACGGCGGAAATCGTACAAACTACAAGGGAACGGGTCTCGGTATGGCGATAACAAAGCAGTTTGTCGATATGATGGGCGGAACTATTACCGTTGAGAGCCGTCTGCATGAGGGAAGTAAGTTCGTCATAGAGCTTGGATTTGATATCGACCAAAACGCTAAGCCTGCCGATGAAACGTCGGAGGATAAAGAGCTTCATTTGGAGGGCATGCGTATCATGCTGGTCGAGGACAATGAGATCAACATGGAGATCGCCCAGTTCATGCTGGAGGACGTTGGTATTTCCGTTACCTGCGTTGAAAACGGAAAGCTTGCCGTAGAAAAGTTCCAAAACAACGAAGCCGGAAGCTTTGACGCTATCCTTATGGATATTATGATGCCTGTTATGAACGGACTTGACGCTGCAAGAGCCATTCGCGCGCTTGAACGCCCCGATGCAAAAACGATACCGATAATAGCTATGACGGCTAATGCTTATGACGACGACGTCCGTAATACCCGTGAGGCAGGAATGAACGGTCATATCTCAAAGCCTATTGATACCTCTCTGCTTTACCGAACGCTTGACGAATTATATCATCGCCCTAAGACCACAGAAATCAATTTTTAAAGTTTTTACGGGAAACTTACGCAGGGGGACGCCGTCCCCCTGCACAATGCCAACAACTTAAGGTTTTTGACATTTACTCCGCATAAAAGATCAAATGGAATATTTAGGACAAAACACTTTACGCTGATGAGAAAATTCAGGACGAGGAGCAGACCTGCCCTTAATGATCGGAACAGGTTGT
>JAGAQC010000043.1 GCA_017622925.1 Ruminococcus sp. | reverse complement strand
GCCGTCCCCTACATTTTGTATTTGCAGGAAGAATATAAATGTGAAAGCAAAATAACGACATATCCGAATTTTTGGGTACGTCGATTCGCCGCAAAGATTCTGAACAGGCTCTTAAATACAAAAACAATCCGTTTATAAGGGTGGCATTTTTGACGCTCTATGCAGAGAAATTCAAATTGAAATCTCTATAATAAAGGAATTTGATTAAAAGATATACATATATAGATTTATACAACCGTTTTTCAAGTTCCCACCCATGTGACAAAATTGACAAAATTGACAAAATGAAATAAAACCACGTAATACAGGCAAAAAACGGCATTTTTGAAAACGTGACAAAATGGGACAAAATGTGACAAAATGGACAAAAGTCCCCAAAACAACGTAATAAGCTAACGTATAAAGGCTATCAATTGGGTCGAAAAATTGCAACAGTCGCGGAAAAAATTTGAGTTTAAAAATATTAGCGAGCTTGCGGCAGCGTGTCGCTGCACCCATTGCCGACCGTATTCTTATGAACGGGATATGCGTCCCCGTAGCCACAATACGCAGGGAAATGCTGCCACGCCGCTTATAACATATTATCCTTATATTGTAAAGCATTATGTAAAAAAGCGAACCCTTTCGGATTCGCTTTTTATTAAATTATTTCTCAGCGGTTATCTCGGGAAGTTTTGAAATGACCTTAGCGTCTACTTTCTGGATAGCAAGCGCGTCTGAGGGGAGAACGCCGTCGCCGGGGTTGCAGCAGTCTGCGTTCTTTGCGCCCTGTTCGGAAAGTCCGTACTTGTCGGGATTTCCGAGAGCCTGCAAAATCGCCGTAGAATCAGCGATAGTCACCTGTCCGTCGCAGTTTGCGTCGCCTAAAAGCTCCTTACCCGAGCCTGTGGGAACTTCAACAGGGTCTGTCGGAGCTGCCGTTGTAGGCTGAACGTCAGGGTCGGTCGGCTTTGGAACGTCCGTTCCGCCCGAGCTGTAGAGATCCTCAGGCAGTTCGTCGAGGGTAATGCAGTATTCGCTCTGATACATCTTTTTCAGCTCGTCATGATCCTGATAAGCTTCACCGAGGAACGCTGTTCCGCCGTCCTCTCCTCCGTCGTACCAAGGACAGAAGTAGAGCCAGTTTGCGTCCTCAACTATCATGTTGTCCATTGCAGGAACTGAATCGTTTTCCGACATGGCAATCATTTTTTTGCCGTCTGTAAGTTTAAAGAGATAATCGAACTTGCTTGAAACTGCCAAAAGATTTGGTCCGCTGCTCTTGCCGTCACCTCTGTTGTACTCGACATTGTACTTGTCATATGCTACAATATCAACATACTCGTCGCCCGGATACCATGTTTGCGAATTAGAGTAGTCGTAGCTGTTGTACTCCCATATAATATTATGGAGTTTGTATTCTTCCGTGAGCTTTGTATAGAGAAGCTTCCAGAGTTCCTTGTAAACTTCCGCTCCTCTGTCGCCCCACCAGAACCATGATGTACCGTCGGGATAGTTGCCCTCGTTACCCTGCGCTTCATGGAGCGGACGGAAAATGATCGGTACATTTTCGTCCTGAAGCTTCTGTAACTGTTCGGCAAGCATCTTTACCGCTTCGTCGAAATAAGCGCGTTCCTTTGATCCTTCTTCAAGCACCTTTGCGGTATTGAACGTACTTCCCGATGCCTGATAGTTTTTGTATGTGCATTCTTTCCAGTCAACCTCGTCGCCGAGTTCATAGTTATCAAAGTCGATCGGTACATTTATATGCCATGACGCTGTAATAATGCCGTTTCTTTCCTTTACCCACGCAATTGCGCGTTCGGTCGTGCCGTCGTCCCAGCCGTAGAGCGGATTGTAATTCATGAAATCCAAGCCGCGTATAGCAGGAACTTTTCCTGTCAGTTCTTCAAGGAACTCATTTTCCCACTCGTAATTATTCTTATGACCGCCGCCGTAAATTTCCTGCTGACCTGAGATCGTGTGCTTGCCGTAAACGCTCTTGAGATACTTCATGAGCGCTTTTGTTTCATTTGTTGCCTTTGCATCGCAAGGTACATCGACAGCAAGAGAGTAGTCCTTTTTATCGGCAACTCGGACTGAAACTTCATCTATAGCCATATAGCCGTATTTATTAAGAAATGAAACAGTATTTACGCCCTTGTTAAGACGTACAATGCCGAAGTCAATATCAGTCCACGTATCGTAATAGGGAACGGTCTTTGAGTACTCCGAGCCGTTTACAGCCATAGTCTGCATACGTCCGCCTTCCTTGTCGAGTATCTGCAAGCCCCTTACATTGACCTGATACATACCGTCCTCGGGAACTGTCAGCTCAAACGAAATAGTTCCGCCTGTGAGATAGGTGAAACCCTCGCCGTTATATCCCGGAAACTCGTCTGCGTAAATTTTAGTCCACAGCTCTGCGCCCTCCATGTCCTCGCCCTGTATCGTATAGGGGAACACCGTGTCGGCAGCTACGGCAGTCGCAACGCTCGGCATGGAAACAGCCGTCATAGCGGCAGCGGAAAATACTGCGGCAAATTTTTTAATAAAACTTCTCATCGGCAATGACCTCCTCAAAATAATAATTATCCCTCTTTTGCCTAAATCTCGGCAAATATACCGATTACTACTTTAATTATAAAGCATTTCACAAAACTTTACAAGCGATTTTATGAAAAAATGATCGGTCGGCGCAAAATTTCATATCATTGCACAAATTCGGCATATGGCTATTGTAGACCTGAACAATCAATGACTTAAATATAACTTAATTAAATAAAAAGTCCCCGAAAAAGATCGGAGACTTTTAATTAATCAAACTCAGTTTGCAAGAGCCTTTTCAAGCCAAACGCCTGCAATGTCGAGAGCTTCGTAAAGACCGCATTCACGCTCGGCATTCTTGACGACCGCTTTCATGGGGTTCGGCTCGTTGGTATCCAACTGCACCACGCGAACCTTTGACACCATCTGTTCGCCGCCGACTTCTTTCTTCGCCAAAATCTGTATCCATATTACATAAGGGTCGGACATGTAGCCGTAGTAGATCTGTTCGCCGCATCTTACAAGCGGATAGCCTTTATAGGTAAAAAATTTGCTCATACAATTCCTCCAATCCGCAGTTCACAAATATTGACTGCATATTATTTCCATGTAGTTTTAAATTCCGTGTCCGAATCGAGATTTTCGGCGTTTTCTATCAGAGTTTCAACATAAGACTTGGATATAGTGAACTTGCTTTCGCCGTTTGCAGTAATAAGAGCCTGCATAGACGACTTCTCATAAAAATCGAACTCATAAGTTTCGCCAGTAAAGCTGTCAGTGAATTTCAGGGACGCCATAGGCTCGCCCTTCGGTTTTTTCTCGTCAAGGGCAAAGTCCTCCGCATGCGCGCTTATAAGGAAGCTGTAGAACTGTCTGTAACGCTCGCTGTCGAACTCCTTGCCGTTGAGCTTTACGGAGAAGTTTTCCGCCGTAAGCTTCTCGACCTCCTCGTCGGGGTCAATACGCTCTATCTCAAAGGCATATTCGTCTTTTCCGCAGGTCACGCTCAGCTCGGGGATATTCCATACATAAGAAGCGATGAATATTCTCGAAGCAATGTCAACGGGCTTGACAGTCACCCATTTTACTTTTTCGGCGTCAATGATGAATATAACGTTTCCGCCTTTCAGCATTCCGTAGCAGCTCTTTCCGTCGCCGTCCGCAAAGGGTTCGCTGAGGAGCAGATCGTATTTGTTTCCGTCGTCGCAGTCCATAGTTACGGTGCAGTAAGGCTTTTTAAGACCTGCCTCCGCAATATCGGACTTTGAACAGTGTACGGCATATATGCCGTCCGCGCTGAGTCCGAACATGCCCGTAACCATCTCCGTAGAGCTTTCAACCGAAAGATACGCAAACGTTGGTTCTGTCATGACGTGAACAGACGATGTTCCGCCGCTGTACTCCGACTCCTCGCTCTTTTCATCGTATTCAAGAAGAATGTCGTCCTTCATGTCGGCTCTTTTTATACGCAGGGAATTAACTTTCGGGTACTCCTCGGGAGCTTTGAGAATTGTCGTTTCCACAAGGTCCAAAAGCGTCTTTCTGTAGTTCGCAAGAGCTGAATTACGCACCGTAAATACCGTATCCACGCCGTCTATCATAACATACGAAACGTCGCCCACGGGAGCTTCATCGCCTATGAACATACGGTATTTAGTTCCTGTCTCATACTCGATATCGACCGTTATCACAGGCGTTTCAAGACCGAATTTAGCGAGGTCGGTACAGTTTTCCTCAACCACGGCTTCGGAAGTAAGTCCGTTGGCATTGTTCGCCATAGTGCCGATAACGGAGTCGTTCATAACAACGTCCTGATAGCCGTCAAGAGTATATGTTGCCGCCGATTCCTCTGTCTGCGAGGTTTTCTGCACCACATGGAACTCGTCCGTAGGATTCTTCACATCGACAGTTTTGATAACGCCTTTCAGGTCAGCCCCCGTTTCGGGGTCTGTACCTGTAGTCTTGTCGTCATGAATAAGAATTTTTATCTGCTGTTCTGTCTCCGAGGATTCCGACTCGGAACTGCCGCCGTCCTTCGGGTCGGTCAGCAGGAGAGCCGCCGCGCCTCCGCCCAGCACGACCAACGCCGCGCTGAGTCCGATAATACCTTTAACTGAATTTTTCATTTGTTCTTTCTCCATAACAGGACTATAAGTCCCGCAAGACCGATAAGAAGCGGAATTACCACAACTACCACTACAAGTATAACTCTTGCAGTGCCTGTTGTAAGCGAAAGCGTATACTGCTCAAGAGCCTTTTCGGGAATGATAACGCTTGCTTCCTTGCCTGTCATATCGTTTACAACGTTAAGCATTACGTTTGCGTTGTTGTAGGTATTCGTACCCGAAAGAATGAGGTTATCGAGCATGAACGGACTGCCTACAACAAGTACGTTGCTGCCGTAAACGTCAAGTCCCGAAGCTGTTTCCTTTCTTGACTTTACAACGATATTGTAAGCCGCTTTCTCCTCGGAAACTTCATTTCCCTCAAGGAGAGATGCAACATACGAAGTAGGCGAGGATTTGATTATCTCGGTAACGATGCTTTCGTTGTTCTTGCTCAGTACCGTGATAGGACGAGCCTGCGGAGCTATGATAGGCAGAGCCTCGTTTGTGAGAGTTCCTGCCGCCTCTGTGTCGGCGATCTGTACCGTGGGAGCGTAGGTGACTTGTCCGAGGGACGCAACGCTCGCCTGAACCATGCTGCTATCGTCAAATACTACAGACGGCTCTATCTGTATTTTCCAGTCCGCTAAAAATTCCGTTATATTGGGAAGATTCGTAGCGTACAGGTTTGGAATGTATATCATGTTTTTCTCATAATTTCCGCTGTTGTAAAGGAAATCGCTGAGCTTTGAGATAATATCCTCCGTGAAGTCAACTCCGGGAGAAGCAACGACTACAAGGTCGTACTCCTCGGGACTGAGAGCGTCCGTACCGATGTCGATATTCGTGCAGTCATAGCCGTTCTTAGCCAAAAACGACTGGAGAGAGGACGCAATTGCCGAATGAGTCTGATCTATTATGGCGTTGCCGTTCATGCTGCTGATGACCGCAGCTCTTACGGGATTTGCGTCCGTAACAGCCTTGACAGCCGATGTGATAACGCTTTCTCCTGCGAACACCATGCTGATATTGCCCTGCGTGCTGTTCTGAGAGGGGGTTATCATAGCGGCAACTTCTTCGGGAGTAATGAATTTTACTCTTTCACCGCTTCTTACAACGATTCCGCCCTCTGTAATGTCTCCGCTGTAGTACTGACCAAGTTCCGTAACAACGTCGGGATTCTTGGTAATGTCAACATATTTTACGCTGATACTGCCCTTGCCCGACTCGGCGTATACGGTATACTTATCGAGTATTTCGGGGATAATGTCGTAAGGACATTCTACGACTGCTCCGTAATACTGATAGAACATCTGCTCGTACTGGCTTGAAATAGCCGTGAAGTAGTCCTCAGTAGTAGTAACGATTATCTCAACGTCCTTATCGACAGCTTCAAGAGCCGATATAGTCTCCTCGGATATTTCGTGGCGGTTATCGGGCGTAAGGTCGAACTTTACGGGATAACGCTTCATAAGAAGTCCGCATACGATGTTTGCCGCTATAACGACCGCAATTACAAGGATTATAGTAACTGCCGAGACTGAACCGAATTTCAGCTTTTTAAGATTTTTCTTCGGCTTTGCCGCTTTTTCTTCGGACGCGGCGATGTCCTTTTCTTTATCTTTTTTACTCATCTGTGTATAACTCCTTTCTGCATTAGCCCCAGCGTCTCTTGTCAAGTACCCTTACCGAGAAGAAGTTGAAGAGAACTGCCGTGCTGAGGAAGAATACTATACTTGAAAGGTCGAAAACTCCGCGAGTAAACTCAACATATCTTGAATAAAAGGAAATTGAAAGCAGAGCCTTCTGAATGAATTCCACGGGAATATTCGCCGCAAGGGAATCCATAAGGTAAAGAACGAAAAGCACAAACATTCCGATAACTGCTGAAGCCATCTGATTTTCCGTAAGAGAAGAAACGAAAAGTCCTATAGCTATAAAGGCAGCTCCCAGAAACAGCATGGCAAAATAGTTGCCCAAAAGTGTAGACCATACTACTTCGCCGCAAAGCGCGATGATTATTGAATAAATGAAAACTATGCTTTCAGCGATGATGAAAAGCGTAAGAGCCGCAAAATACTTGCCCAGCACAATAGAAGCAAGGCTAACGGGAGCTGTAAGAAGTCCCTGATCGGTGCGGTTCTTTTTCTCCTCGCTGAGGAGCTTCATGGTGAGTATGGGAATGAGGAAAAGCACGATTATGAACATCGAGCTGAACATCGGGGACATGTCCGACACGCCTGAGCCGATTACGCCCAGAGAGAAGAAAAGTCCCGAGAAAAGCGCAAAGCCCGCAAGGAATACGTAAGCTATTCCCGATGTAAAGAATGCGCCCATTTCACGTCTGTATATTGCTCCCATTACTTATCCCCTCCTTTTTTTGACGAGGACTTTTTGTCCTTTTTTTCGTTTTTTTCGGAAGCTTCGCCGTCAGCGGAGTTTTCGGCGTCGGAAGCAGCCTCCTCCGTTTTTTGACCGCTTTTTTCAAAGTCTATTTCATAACCTGCAAGCGCCGATTTCTTTTCGTCCTCCGACTTTACGGCTGTAATGTCGCCGGAGGTTATCTTCATGAAGATGTCCTCCAACGTCATGTCGGAAAGCTGGAACATAAGGATATTCCAGTCCTTTTCACGGCAAAGGGTATTTATGGCGCGGCGAACGTCTATCTCCTCGTCCGATTCGATGTCGTAGTCGTATATTCCCTTTTCACGCTCCATATCCGCGCGGACGTACTTTATTCCGTCTATCGCTTTCAAAGCGTCCGTGATATCCTTTTTGTCCGCAGATGTATGGGTCGAGCCTTCGATACGGACTGTCATTTTATGCTCGTTGGTGAGCTTGTCGGCAATTTCGCCTGCCGTACCGTCCGCAGCGATAACTCCCTTGTTTATAATGATTATCCTGTCGCAGACCGCCTGTATCTCGGGGAGGATATGCGATGAAAGTATGACCGTATGATTTTTTCCCAGCTTCTTGATAAGGCTTCTTATCTCGATTATCTGGCTCGGGTCAAGTCCAACGGTCGGCTCGTCAAGGATAAGCACGGGAGGGTTGTTTATAAGAGCCTGCGCAAGACCCACTCTCTGCTTATAGCCCTTTGAAAGATTGCGTATAAGGCGTTCCCTTACATGGGATATTTTGCAGAGATCGCATATTTCTTTCAGGTGCGCCTTTCTTGTGAGCTTGCACTTTTTCAGGTCGTACATGAAATTAAGGTATCCGTCAACGGTCATATCCACATAAAGAGGCGGTATCTCGGGGAGATAGCCTATATTGGACTTAGCCTCTATAGGGTCCTCCAGAATATCCACGCCGTTGATAAGTATCTGTCCCGAGGTAGACGAAATATACCCCGTCAGCATATTCATTGTCGTTGATTTGCCTGCGCCGTTAGGTCCGAGAAAGCCCAGTATCTCACCCTTTCCCACGGAGAAGCTTATATCGTTTACGGCTTTTTTATCGCCGTAACGCTTGCTTAGGTTTTTGACCTCGATCATTTTGAGAAGTCCTCCTGATATTTTATTTAATAACGCTTTCTAAATAATATAATATATATGTGAAAACAGCGTGAAAGCATTACGAATTTTATATGTTTATTATATGTTTTACGCTTTCTGTATCCTCGGCGATCTGCCTTTTGAGTTCGTCTACGGAGTCAAATTTCTGTTCGGGACGGATAAATTCCAAAAGCCGCACTCTGAGATTTTTTCCGTACAAGTCGCCCGAAAAATCTATAATATGGGTTTCCGCAAGCGGTATGCCGACATAATTAACAGTAGGCTTTATACCGATATTTGTTATAGCTCTGCGCCAACGTCCGCCAATAAGAACATCGGTCGCATAAACGCCGAATTTCGGGACAAGCTGACCTTTGCCGAAAACCTGATTTATAGTCGGAAAGCCTATAGTCCTGCCGAGTTCCGCGCCGTGAACGACTTCCTTGCCGATAGTATAAGGTTCACCCAAAAACTGCCCTGCCCTTACGGTATCGCCGTTCAGAAGCATATTGCGGACAGCCGTTGAAGATACCGTTTCGCCCTCATACATAACATCGTCTGCGATACAAACGTCAAAGCCGTATTTTTTCCCGAGTTCGCACAGTTCTGCAATTCCGCAGGACGCATTTTTGCCGAATCTGAAATCATTTCCGCAGCAGACAAAACCTGCGTTCAGCCTGTCAATAAGAATATTTTTAACAAACTCCTCGCCGCTAAGTCCGCACACATCGCCGAAATCAACGGAATAAACCTGTTCAATACCGCAGTCGGCAAGAAGTCTGTCTTTTTCTTCCTTATTGTATATATATCCCAAACTGCTTTTTACCGCAACAGTTTCGGGGTCAAACGTAAACACAGACGGCACAAGTCCGCTTTCCGCCGCAATATTCAGCACGGCACGATGTCCGAGATGAATACCGTCAAAAAGACCCAGCGCAACAGCAGATTTTCTTTTATTCATTGGTTCACCTCAGATAAAATTTTTAACGATTCTCAGTTCGGAATTTTCAAAGTCCGCGCACGCAACGCCGATAAATCCGCCGTCAAAGCCGTACACGGAATATCTGGAAAACTCGGGCTTGATATGATTTATGCGGTTCAAATCAAGCTTTACGCCGTTTTTATACATTCTTGTCTGAACCTCGTTCAGCCTGATTTCGGGAAGTCCCGCAAATATATATTTTGTCGGTATAACCAGTTTTTCAAGACGGTTTTCGTCTGCGGCTTTCTGAATCTCATCGAGCGTATGGCAGTCGTCAATTTTAAATCCGCCCGACCGTGTACGCACAAGAGATGTCATAACTCCGCCGCAGCCGAGTCTTTCACCGATGTCATGAATAATAGTGCGAATATAAGTTCCCTTTCCGCAGTGTATTTCAATAGTTCCCTCTTGTGCTTCCTCGTTATATTTAAATAAATTGATCTGCTTTACTTCGATCTCACGGGGCTTTCGCTCAACTTCAATACCCTGTCTTGCAAGGTCATACAGACGTTTTCCGTTCACCTGCACGGCGGAATACATCGGCGGTATCTGCATAATATTCCCGACAAACTCAGGAATAACAGCTTTCAGTTCTTTAAGCGATACTTTTCTGTCGGATTCTGTTAAAATATTTCCCGTAATATCCTGCGTATCTGTAGTTATGCCGAATCTGAAACCGGCAACATAAACTTTATTTTCATCAGGCATCATATCGCACGCCTTTGTAGCCGTACCGACAAATACAGGCAGAACGCCCGTCGCCATAGGGTCGAGCGTACCGCTGTGACCAAGACGGCGTATTTTCAGTATTCCCCGAAGCTTTGCGATAACGTCAAAGGAAGTGAATCCCTGCGGCTTGTTCACGCCTATTATGCCGTTCATGCCAAAGCCTTTCGTACAGCCTCGACAAGCTGCTCCTTGACCGACTCGCAGTCGCCCTTTACGGTACAGCCTGCCGCCTTTGCATGACCGCCGCCGCCGAGAGTTTTACATATCTCGGAAACGTTCACTTCGTCGGCTGAACGGAAAGAGCATTTAAATTCGTTCGGCTCGCGTTCACGCATAAGTATGCCGACCTCCGTGCCTTCAAGCTGGAGCGTAATGGGCGCAAGTCCCTCAAGCTCGTCGCAGGTTATACCGAGACTGCTCATCATTTCCTGAGTTACGGCGGCGATGACAAGCTTTCCGCCGATATGCTCCTCCATAAGCTCGCAGAACTTAGCCTCCAAAAGCATTCTGCCACGTGACTTGACCTCGAACATATATCGGTTTATACGGGCAAAATTAATATCGTAGCTGCGTTTCATTTCAGCCGCTATCTCATGCGCTCTCGGAGTTGTGCATTCGTATTTGAAGCACCCCGAATCCGTAGCTATCCCCGTATAAAGGCACATTGCGCAGTGACGGCTTATATTTACCTCCATACGCTTCGCAAGATTATATATGACCTCGCAGGCAGCAGTTGCCTTTGACCTGAGAAGCGTCATTTCGGCGTAATTTTTGTTTGACTCATGATGATCTATGCAAAGCTGAACTCTGTGACCGTATATCTCCTCATATCTGCCCATAAGCTTTGTATCGGCAATGTCAACGGCGATAACGGTCTTAGGCTCAAAATCCTCGTTCGGCGAATCTGCGGTCATAAAATCGTAGCGTGAGGGAAATTCATCGCTGCACACCACACGGCTTCTTACGCCAAGCTCCGCCAGTATATCCTTTAAGCCGAAGCCTGCTCCGATACAGTCGCCGTCGGGACTCTGATGAGTTAATATAACTGCGTCCTCACAATTTCTGAGAAAAGTTTCAGCCTCGCTGTATCCAATATACATACCGTATCCCTCTCTTAATCAAAGTAGGTCGTTGAGCTTTTTGCTTATCTCTGCGCCGCGCTCGATAGAGGTATCGGCGATAAACGTAAGCTCGGGGGATTTTCTCAGGTGCAGACGGTGGAAAAGCTCACGGCGTATATATCCTGCCGCGCTTTTCAGCCCCTGCACAGAGCCTTTTGTTTTTTCTATACCGCCGAGACTCGATACGTACACCTTGCAGACGGACATATCCCCCGACAGCTCAACTCTCACCACAGTGAGGAGCTTATCGACTCTCGGGTCTTTTATATCCCGAAGTATCGCCGTAAGCTCTCTTTTTATATCCTCCGCCGTTCGGCTGTTTTTATAATTTGCCATAATACTCCTTTTCAAGTCGCAAGCGCAAAGCCTACAGTCCTGCGCAAAACAGCTCTTATTCTTCTCTGTATTCCTCGACCGTATAAGCCTCGAAAATATCGCCTTCCTTAACGTCGCTGAACTTTTCAAGGCTGATACCGCACTCGTAGCCCTCTGCGACCTCCTTGGCGTCGTCCTTGAAACGCTTCAGACCTGCTATCTTATCGTCCGCAATGATGATACCGTCACGGACAACTCGTACCTGACAGTTTCTTACAGCCTTTCCGCTGAGTACGTAGCTTCCTGCGACCATGCCGACATTGGAGATCTTATATACCTGACGGACTTCTATACGTCCAAGTTCAACGTCGCGGAACTTAGGAGCAAGCATGCCCTTCATAGCGGTGGAAATTTCCTCGATAGCGTCGTATATGATACGGTACAGACGAATATCCACGCCATCTCTTGCGGCGTTCTCGGCAGCCACGGGGTCGGGACGGACGTTGAATCCTACAATGATAGCGTTTGACGCGCTTGCAAGCATAACGTCGCTTTCCTTAACAGCTCCGACAGCTCCGTGAATTACCTTTACTCTTACCTCGTTGTTGGAAAGCTTTTCAAGGGACTGCTTTACAGCCTCGACTGAGCCTTGTACGTCAGCCTTGACGATGATCGGCAGCTCCTTGATCTCGCCCTCGGCGATCTGAGAGAACAGGTTGTCGAGAGTTACCTTGCGGTAGGCGTTGAACTGCTCCTGCTTCTGCTCGTGCTTTCTCTGCTCGACAAGCTCTCTTGCAAGACGTTCGTCCTCAACGGCGTTGAAAATATCGCCTGCGCTGGGAACTTCCGCAAGACCCGTTATCTCAACGGGAACAGACGGACCTGCCTCCTTGACTTTTTTGCCCTTGTCGTTTGTCATTACACGCACACGACCTACCGCAGTTCCCGCAATAAGAACGTCGCCCTGCTTCAAAGTGCCGTTCTGGACAAGAAGCGTTGCGATCGGACCTCTGCCCTTGTCAAGGCGAGCCTCGATAACAGTACCCTTGGCAAGTCTGTCGGGATTAGCCTTTAAGTCCTGTACCTCCGCAACGAGAAGAACGTTTTCGAGAAGCTCGTCAATGCCCTCGCCCGTCTTAGCCGATACGGGAACGCATATAACGTCGCCGCCCCAGTCCTCGCATACAAGGTCGTACTTTGTGAGTTCTTCCTTGATACGGTCGGGATTTGCGCCCTCTTTATCCATTTTATTTATAGCGACGATTATCTGAACTCCTGCTGATTTTGCGTGGTTTATGGATTCGACCGTCTGCGGCATGATACCGTCGTCGGCGGCAACTACGAGGATAGCTATATCAGTGATATTCGCTCCTCTTGCACGCATTGAGGTGAACGCCTCGTGTCCGGGAGTATCGAGGAACGTTATCTTTTGTCCGTTTACTTTGACCTGATAAGCTCCGATGTGCTGAGTGATTCCGCCTGCTTCGCCGTCCGCAACGTGAGCGTTTCTGATACGGTCGAGGATAGACGTCTTACCGTGGTCAACGTGTCCCATAACAACGACTACAGGACAGCGTGTTTCAAGGTTTGTATCGTCGTCGTCGCTGTCGTCGATAAGGCGTTCCTCAATTGTAACGATGACTTCCTTCTCGACCTTAGCTCCCATTTCATCGGCAACGAGAGCGGCTGTATCGAAGTCTATCTCCTGATTGATAGACGCCATAATGCCCAATCCCATGAGCTTTTTGATAACATCGGTAGCAGTAGCCTTTAAACGCGCCGCAAGCTCTCCTACGGTGATAGAATCGGGTATCATTACCTTGAGCTGCTGCTTTCTTGCACGTTCCAGCTCCAGTCTCTTGAGCTTTTCAGCCTCGGATTCCTTTTTCGAGAACTGCTGACGGCTTCTCTGAGCGGATTTCTGATTGATCTTCTGCTTTTTGGAGGAGTAATTTTCTCCGCCGTGTTTTTTGCTGCTGCTGCCGGTAGCCATCTGGTCGTAACGCTCGTTATATTTATCGAGATCGACATAGCTTCCTCTCGTATCGACTGTACGTCTTTTTGTAGCGGTAGAAGCTGTCTCGGAGGAAAAGCTTGTATTGAGCTTTGTCGCCTCGCCCCTGTCTCTCGCCTTAGCCTGCTCCTTCTTCTTTTTCTTATCGGAAGGCTTATTTTCGGGTTTGTTTTCGTGCTTTACGCTCTGTTTTTTCGCCTCAGTCATGACAACTTCCTTTTTCGGTTCTTCAACGGACTTTTTCTCCTTCGGCTGAACCTTGTTTTCAGGCTCGGCAGGCTTTTCCGCAGCAGGCTTCGGCTCGGGAGCTTTCTCCTGAACGGGTTGTACAGGCTTTTTCGCCTGAGTCGGCTTCTGCTCCTTTGCAGGCTCATTTTTCGGCTGCTTTTCGGACTTTACTGTCTTTTCCGCCTTCGGCTTTTTCTCTGTCTTGACCTTTTTTTCGGGCTTCGGAGCTTCGGTTGTCTCGGGTCTTTTTTCGGGCTTAGGGTCGTTCTTCGACGCAAAATATTCGTTTAAGTCCTTGACCTCGTGAAGCTTGGTCTGATGCTCCAGAACAGCGTTCATTTCTTCCTCGGTAAGAGATGAAGAAGGCTTCTTCTTTGAGTCTCCCCTTGAAGCGAAAAAATCGACAAGCTCCTGTGATGATAAGTTCAGATCCTTAGCTGCGTCGCTTAATTTTATCTTTTTTGCCATAGGCGAATGTTCCTCCTTTTACATACAATCGACCTTTGTCAATTATCATTTGTGATTGACTTTTGTCAATTATCGTTTGTGGATGTGTATATGTACAGTCATATCTATGCTTAAAAACATTTCATATGACTGCGGTCAGTCGTTTATTTGAATTTTTAAGAATCCCTTTGCAAAGCCCTCGTCGCATATGGCAAGCACTGCCGTTTCCTTACCGCAGTACCGTGCCGTTTCGGCTTTTGAAAGCTCCGATGCGATAACGGGTATATCATACTTTCCGCAGACGAAGCGTACTTCCTTTACGGTCTTTTCGGACGCGTCGCAAGCCGTCAGTACCGCATGAGCCGTCCCCTTTTCGACCGCCTCCTTTGCGCTGTCAAAGCCCTTTACCGCTTTTCCGGCTTTAATACATATCGACAGCAGGTCAGCCGTTTTCCGTTTCTTTTCTAAGCTCATCAGCCATCACCTCGTATACGCTTTCGTCTATCCTGCATGAGAACGATTTTTCAAATCTGCGAGCCTTTCTTGCATTTTCAAAGCATTGGCTGCTTTTACAGAGATATGCTCCTCTGCCGTTTTTCTTTCCCGTAAAATCAAGGCTTATTTCGCCCTCGGGGGACTTCACGACACGCATAAGCTCCTTTTTCGGCTTCATTTCATTGCAGCCGAGACACATTCTCATGGGAATTTTCTGAGTTTTCATATATTCTCACCGTCAGCCGTTTCTTCCGAAGATTCGCTTTCAGATTCCTCGGAAACTTCCTCCGCGGCAGGAGCTTCAACAGCTTCATCTGTTTCGGCAACTCCCTCGGCTTCGGGGATTTCGGGAACTTCGGGAGCGGCTTCAGCTTCTTCAAGCTCCTCTGTCTGAACGTTTTCAGCCGCTTCAAGAGCCGCTTTAAGCTGAGCGTCATAGGTGTCTGCAAAGCCCTCCGCAAGCTCCGGCGCAGGCTCGCCCGTGAGAGGATTTGACTGCGGCTTGATGTCTATTTTGTAGCCTGTCAGCTTTGCCGCAAGCTTTGCATTCTGACCCTTGTTACCAATGGCAAGCGAAAGCTGATTGTTCGGAACAACGACCGTACAGTTCTTTTCCTCGACCGATGTGATAACGGTTTTCAGCACCTCGGCAGGAGCAAGAGCCTTTGCTATAAACTCTCTCGGGTCGCTGCTCCACGGAATAATGTCTATCTTCTCGCCGTTGAGTTCGTTTACAACAGCGGTGATTCTTGCACGCTTCGTACCGATACATGCTCCGACAGCGTCAACGTTCTCGTCCTTTGACCAGACGGCTATTTTAGTCCTCGAACCCGCTTCTCTCGAAATAGCCTTGACCTCGACAGTGCCGTCGTATATCTCGGGGACTTCCATTTCAAAAAGACGTTTAACGAGGTCCTTATGAGTTCTTGAAATTTTAACGATAGGCTTCTTGGTCTTGCCGACAATGCCCGTGATATAGACCTTTACGGACTTGCCCTCCTCAAAGGTCTCCCCCGGTATCTGCTCGTTCTTGAACAGGTAAAGCTCAGTTCCCTCGTAAACCACCGTGACCGTACCTCTGCCCGGCTCTATCTGTGAGACTTTGGCAACGATGCAGTCATGCTCTTTCTGCTCGAACTTATTCAGCATCTGCTCACGGTTTATCTCTCTCAGGTCGCCCTTGATAGACTGCTTTGCCGAAAGCGCAGCCATTCTGCCGAGCTTTGAAATATCTATTTCTTTGAGTATCGTACCGCCGACCACCGCATTGGGGTCTATTATCTTTGCGGATTCGATATTTATTTCGTTCTCGTCGATAGGCTCGTCGTCTATGATCTCCTGAACGATATACATTGCGAATTTCTGTGTTGCAGGGTCGATCTCCACTCTTATTCTGTCCTCGCTGTGGGGATATGCTCTTTTGGCGGCTTTCAGCATCGCCGACTTTACCTTCTCGATAAGGAGTCCGGTCTCAACGCTGTTTTCCTCCCCGAGCATTTTCAGCGCATCGAAAAAGTTATCCATAACAAGTTCCTCCGTTTTTATAATTTATAGTAAACGACATAAATATTTTGGCTATTTTCAAACCGACTGTCGTATCTGCATATACAGATAATATTTTTAATGCCGTTTACTGTATCTTCAATCAAAATCAAACCAAAGCTTTACAAAAGCAATGTCCGAAAGCTGATATTCCGCTGTATTTCCGTCCTCTGTCTCAACGGTCAATTTCGTTTTGTCCGCGTCTTTAAGATACGCGCAGATCTCCTTTTCGCCGTCAACGGCTCTGATAAAGCGTATTCTCACCTTATCGCCCCTGCATATCTCGAAATGCTCCTCTTTCAGAAGCTCCCTTTCAAGTCCTGCCGAGCCGACCTCCAGCGTATAGCTTTCTTTGATCGGGTCAGCCTCGTCAAGCAGACGGTCAACAGGCTCTGTTACTCTTTCGCAGTCCTCTATCGAAATGCCCTCGTCACAGTCAATAAAAACACGAAGATAACGGACAGCGCCCTCTTTGACGAAGCAGACGTCCCAAAGATAATATCCCAGCTCGTCGGTTATAGGCTTTACTAAATCGTAGACACGCTGTTCCGTAGCTCCGAATTTTTTAAGCTTCATATCTGTTCTCCTTTCCCTCATTGCAGATTTGTATAGTCTATATATACTGCATACAAACGAAAGACCGGAATGTTCCGGTCTTTAGCATACTATGTTATAATGTATTATACCACATATTTCAAAAAAAATCAAGACCTTTAAGAAAATTTTTCTATATTTCGTAAAAAACAATAATCCCTCCCGTATAGGGAGGGATAGTTGCAGTAATTTTATACAGTGCTGTCATCGTTAAAAGGCTCTGCCGGTGTTGTAAAGGACACAATAGCTCCGTCGGCGGGAGTTTCTGTCGGAGTTTCGGGAGCTGCTCCGCCTAATCCTCCTACGCCCGAACCGTCGGCAACGTGTACCTTTATCTCTACCTCTATTCCGGGATTGTTGTCAAAGCTGAGTATAACGTATGTCTCGCCGGGAGCAACAGCCGTAACATGACCGTAGCCGTCAACCGTTGCGATGCTTTCGTCGAGGGACTTCCATACCTCGTTCGCCTCGGACGAACCCTCGGGATAGCCCGATATGTACGATATATCCTGATCGCCCACATTCTGAATGAACATTTCACGCTTTGAAAGAACGACCTGAGCCGCCAAAGGATTAGCCGTAGTCGTAGCGACCGTAGTTACGGGAGCGGCAGTCGTTACGGCAGCCGTAGTCGTAGTAGTCGCATTATGCTTCGAGCCTTTTCCGCTCTCTCCGCTGTTGGAACAGCCCTTGAAAATAAGTACGATAAAAATAAGTATAAGAAGCGCAATGATCGCCAAAGCGCCCAGTTGTCTCTGCCTGAGCATTTTTTTGGTTACTCGTCTTCTTCTGGGTCTGCTTTCTGTGTTGTTGTCCATGATGATTTCCTTCCTTTATCTATCTGTTTTTTATAGTATGTACCCCGAATCTCGGGACATTTTATACCTAAGTCATATTATATCATATAATGAAGAAAATGTCACGTACTTTTAGAAAATTTTACATAATGCTGTAATATTAAAGTGAAAATTGTTGAATTTACACAAAACAGACAAAAGGCATGTATCAGCGATACATGAGAATCAATTTTAATATTTGCAGTCAACTTACACAGAGGATATTGTTTCCTGTATTTTCTGTTAAAGAGGTAACTTGTGGCGTCCATTATCGTGAATTGGACTGTGGGAATCATAAGGAATAACAGCATCATGCTGATTTGATGATTTCCACAGTCCAATTCACGACAACAGAGATTCCAAAGGGGTCACCCCTTTGGCAGGGGGTGCAGGGGGACGGCGTCCCCCTGCATAAGTTTTCTGTCAAAACATAAAAAATTGATTTTCGTATCAACGATAAAATGCGAGCAGTCTGTCGAGTATATCTGCATATCTCGGGCATGTGAGCTGAGGGAATGAAAATGCGTAAGCCTCGATACCCACTACCACCGCCGTATATACGCAGCATATTCCCATTACAGCCGTAAAGATACGCTTTTTAAGCATATTTTCCGACCTCGTGAACAGGAAAAACAGCACGGCGTATGCACCGATTATGACCTGCCACGAGAAGTCCGCCATATACCGCGCGGAATAGCCGCTTTCCCAAACAGAACATACTATGACGAACGGCATGACGATACAGGTCAACCCGATAACAGCCGCTCTTATACGCAGGCTTCTGTCGGTAAGACGCTTCATCACCCTTCCGCTCAGAAAATATCCGAATATCGGAAGCGCAAGGAAGATAACGCCCGAAATAGTTCCCTCGTCCTTGAAGTAATAGCCGTTCATTCCCAAAAACGAGAACGGCGTGGAAACAAACGGATAATCGGGAATAAACGCAGGCGGAGCAAGCAGGAAATTGTATATGCCGATAAGCATGTTCTGTAAATGAAATTCGGTACGGGTAAAATCGTTTATCGTAAGCGAATATTTTATGCCGAACTCAAATATCGAGCCGAAACGGGCGTAATTGTAGTACATCTGAAAAGCTCCCAGAACCATCAGCGGAACAAATGCGCAGGCAAGATATTTCCATTTTTTCTCCTGTTTTTTCACGCTGAGAAGATAGAAAAGACAGCCGCAGACCGCATACACCGCAAGAGTTGGGCGGCACATTACCGAAAGTCCCAAAAGCAGGGACGAAAGCAGTATTCTCGGGAGTTTAGCCTGTCCCTTATCGAAAATACCCGACGTTACAAGGAAGTACGCCCCCGCTGTACAGCAAAGGAAGCCTGCCGATATTGACAGCTCATAAAACATCGGTCTGCCGACTGAATACCATACTCCGCATGCCGCTAAAATTATCGCAAGTCCCGATATATACGCGCCCGTGGAGATACCGCCGAACCATTTTCTGACGACCGCCGTATACAGCATTGACAGCAGGAGCAGTCCTCCCGAAGCAAACAGCATGGTCGCTATGTCCGCAGGGAAGAAATACCCCGTTATAAGATGATACGGCACAAAAAGCAGCAGCGGCGCGATTCCGTAGTAGGAGTAATATTTGCCGTTGTAAAACGCATGATCCCATAGGCATTCAACATCGTCATAGTAGCGTGAACCCGTATCGTAGGGATTTTCCATAGCAAGCAGTTCCTCTGACGGTTCGCTCAGCAGGTCGAACTGTCCATGCTCAAAGGCAAGCACAAGCTCCTCCGTTATCTGGTCGCCCTCGGTAAGCTTAAAGCGGTCGGCAAATCCGCCCCTCGGTATCTGCTGAAGAACAAGTATTATCCCACAGCATACCGCAAGGATAGTCACCCAAGTTGCGGAAACACGGCAGAAATACCTGTTTTCGCAATACTTCGCCTGCATGGTGCATGAAAAAATACAAGCGTAAAGGAACGTTCCCAACACCGTGATAAGAATGACCCTTATAGGCATAACGTCAAACGGTACGGGGCGGTTAAGCTCGATGCTCTCAATAACGCAGACGTCGTTCTCGCTCACTCCCGAGAAACGGAAACGCGCCGAGGACGTTTCACCCGAAAGCTGAACAACGGCGTTCTGAGACTGGGGACTGTCCGCTATAACTTTGGATTCGATTATCTTCATGCGGTAGTAATAGCCCGTTTCCTCCGTCATATCGGCAAAAAAGTTGACCTGACGAGCCTTTTCGCCGTCAAAGCGAGCCTGTATGTACGCCGTGCCGACTTTATGACCAAGCTCACGGTAGGTAAGGCTTATCTCACTCGTTCCCTTGACCTGCACTCCGCCAAGCTCGGGGTCGTATTCAGCTCCGTCAAGCTCTGCGTCGGCTACGGGCAGAACGATATGCTCGTAATCCCCCGATATAAGGCGGTACGAGGGGAACTGAAAAAACGTAAGCTCCAATATTGCCGCCGTCAGCAAGAGCTTGCCCATGAAAACAAGCGTGCGTGAAGCATTTTTCCGCAGAAAGCCGTACAATACCGCTTCTATCGCCGCAACCGCTCCCATGACCTCAAACGCGCCGCCGAAGCTCCCGAAATCGAAGAAAATATCGGCAAGCCCCGTAAGTAAAAGTACCGCCGTCATTCCGTAAGCAAACAGCCGCAAATTTTTTGACATTTCCTTTCGGAAATTTTTAATAAATATGATCGAACATGCAGCCGTCAAAATCAAGGCTGCGAAAAATATAAACCACATAAAATACCCTCTCAAGGAAACGGACGGCAATGCCGCCCGATTTAATTTTCTTATAAAATATCCACTATCAACAACTTTAGTGGGGGACTCTGGCTTATCGCCCCGTCCCCTCTGCCCTTCGGGCATCTCCCCACCTGTGGGGAGTCACCCCACACCCCCTGCCAAAGGGGTGACCCCTTTGGAATCTCTGTTGTCGTAAATTTTCCTGCATAAAGCCTGCCATATAAATCCGAATCCTGATTTTTTTGGCTTTATGCAGTAAAATTTACGATATAGGGTTCAAGAGATAACCTTTTGGCAAAAGATACGAGAACAATATCCAACTAAGTTATGGATAGTGATAAATCATTGACCGCTGTTGAACCTTTTGACCTCCTCGTCAATAACGCCCGTCCATGCGTCACGAAGAGCCGCCCATGAATCGACCGCTTCATTACCCTCAAGAAGCGCAGTCGTAAGGTTATCCATTACGCCTCTTGTCTCATAGGTATAATCGCCGTCACCGTACATTCTTTCGCCCATTCCGTAGCCGAAATCAAACATCGGGGTCACGTTGGACGTATCGAGATAGCTTTGGAGCGCATCGTACTGCTCCTCCGTCACAAACGACCTTACAACGCCCGAAGCTGTTTTCTGTACTACAAGAGCCTTCTGCTTTTTAAGCTTCTTGTAGTCCTCCTGTGTTTCGGCAAGTCTCTCGCACCTTATATACGCCGCCACGGCTTCGCCCTTTTGCGAACCCTTAACAAGCATTCTTGCGGCAAAATTGCAGCAGAGGTAATATTCGTCCGCATCGGGAGCTTTCGGGAACGGCACTATCATTAGGTCCGCGTCGGGATTTTTTTGATTCGATTTTCCCAGCGACCAATCGCCCATAGCAAAAAACAAGGTAGAGCCGTCATCGGGAAAACAGTCTTTCCACTCGGGATCGTAAAGCTTCTTTGACACTATCTCCTGCATGAGCAGTTCAGCCTTTTCTATCTCGGGGTCGTTTATATTATTTGAGAAAACGCCGTCGTCGTAATTTATAACTGTATGACCCGTTGACTGAACGATCGCCTGTCCGAACCAACCGTTTATGCCGTATCTCGTCTTTCCCTCGTCTGCGCCCGAAACAAAGGATTCCATCATTTTCATCATAGCGTCCCAGTCCCATTTGCCGTCAAGGTACAGCTCGTAAGGGTCTTCAAGTCCGGCGGACTCCATAAGCTTGCGGCTGTAGGTTATAAGCAGGGGGTTGGATACGGTGTACGGTATAACGTAATGCTCCCCGTTATACTCGAACATGTCGATAACGTCCTCCATATCGTCCCACAAGCCGTCGTCCATGCCCATTATATCGAAATAAGGGTCAAGCGGCTGATACTGATCCTTTGTTACGCCGTTCGGAACAGCGTCCCACTCGTAGGGGAACATGTCCACCTCGTCGCCGCTGAGTATCATCGAGGCAAGCTTTTCAAATTTTTCGGCGGAACTCGTCTGAACGTAGTTTACTTTAGCTCCGTAAACGTCCTCAAAAAGCGAAAGCGCGACCGACCTGTCCTGATTATTCTGAGGATTAAGGTCGTAGTCCGCAAGCCACGTTATCGTCTGTCCGCTTATATCAACAGGGTCTTCGCCTTTTACTTCCTCCTCGTTAGCGTCAACGGAAAACTCGTCCTCCGTCTTGTAGCGGCTGTTATCTTCCGACGTGGAGGTTTCTTTATCCTGACAGGAAACGACTGTCGCCATAAGCCACGACAATGCCGCAAGTCCCGCAAAAATTCTTCTGAGCTTGTTCATTAAAAACGCCTTCCTTTACTGTCCGTTACTTATATTATACTTTTTTTAATGAAAGCTGTCAAGAGTTTCACGGAAATCAATTTCTAAAGTTTTTACGGGAAACTTATTCAGGGGGGACGCTGTGCTGTGCAACAGAATTAATTTAAGTGGACTAATATCGGGATTCCAAAGGGACGGTGTCCCTTTGGCGGAGTCCAGAGGCAGCGCCTCTGGTGGGGTGCGGGGCGAAGCCCTGCATAGCGTTTAAGCGCTCCGCAAAGGGTGAATTTCCAAACAGTCCGTCGGACTGTTTGGAAAGAGGGAACGCCCTGCAAGAGAGGGCGTTCCCTTAGTTCGGACACTGCACGCCATGTCCCTACAATTTTAGAAGTTCTCACTGCGGTGATCTGCCGTGTAAAACGCTGCGGTTATAACAAAAAACAGCCGTCTGTAAAAACAGACGGCTGTTGACGCCGTGTAGAATTACTCAGCGGAAGGAGCTCCGACAGGACAAACACCTGCGCAAGCGCCGCACTCAACGCATGCGTCAGCGTCGATCTGGTACTTTCCGTCGCCCTCGGAAATAGCGCTTACAGGGCACTCAGCCTCGCAAGCTCCGCAGCTTACACACTCGTCAGAAATTACATATGCCATAGTTATGTACCTCCATAAGATTATTAGGATATGATCCTGTTGCTTTTATTTTAACACATTAACATTTAAAAATCAAGTGTTTTTTGTTAGCATGTTCAAATCAATTTTAAGGTTTACAGTAAATTTATACAGAGGATTTTGTTTTCCTCCCGAGTTTGCCACTTTCTCCAATAAAAAAACCGCAAAAAAGTTTCAAAACCGACGTAAAATTGGTAATTTTCTATTGACAAACGCCTTTAAAAGTGATATAATAAAAAGGTAGACCTATAAGACCTATTTCAAGGAGTT
>JAGAQC010000042.1 GCA_017622925.1 Ruminococcus sp. | reverse complement strand
TCTTTATTGTCCGTGTCAAGCACTGGTTTTCCGTCCTCGTCTAACAGTTCAAGTTCTGCCCCGACAAGTTCTTCCTTACCTGTTATGTCGAATTTGTTGAATGTTATCGTCTTTTTCGGCTTTATTACGTCATATACGTTGAGTGATGACGTGTCGGGTGAATAGAAGTAACCCTCTGTTGAAGCTTCATCTATCTGCTTCTTAACAGCATCGCCTGTAACTTCTGTAATAACGCCGTTCTTTACAGTAAATTCTACTGTAGAATTGATTATTGTGTACTCGTTTCCGTCTTTGTCTTTAGGAGCTGCGCCGTCAGCCGCGGATTCCTCCAATGTGTAAGTTCCGTCGTCAAGAATTACTTCCATGCTGCTGCCAATTTCCGACTTCCAACTTGCAACAACTTCGTTCTTGCTGTCCTTGATAGTCAACTGCGCGCCCTGCACTTCTTTATTTCCCGTAACGTCGTACTTATTGATTTTAATTGAAGGCTTCAAAGCGTCGCATATCTTAACGGTATTTCCGTTCTCGATAACTGCGTAACCCTCTTTTTCATTTTCGTCGAACGTATCCTTAACGTTTTCGCTTGTGTATTCAGTCTTGACGATCACGCCGTCCTTGACCTCGAACTTGATGTTCGATTCGATAACATTGTACTTGTTTCCGTCCCCGTCAACAGGATTTCCTGTCTCACGGAGCTGATATTTACCGTCTGCAAGTCCGCTTACCGTCCATGTTTTGCCCTTTTCGGACTTCCACTTCATTTCTTTATTGTCCGTGTCAAGCACTGGTTTTCCGTCCTCGTCTAACAGTTCAAGTTCTGCCCCGACAAGTTCTTCCTTACCTGTTATGTCGAATTTGTTGAATGTGATTTCAGAAACTTCGTCCTTAACGGTTATTTCCCTGCCGTTAATTGTAATATCTGTTCTGTCGTCCTTGACAAGCTTACCGTTTTCAGCCTTAAAGATTCCGTCAGCCTTGCCGTCCGTAAAGTGGATATAAACCTTTGCAATGCAGATATATCCGTCGGGAGCTGATATTTCTTCAAGGAGGTAATAGCCTTCAAGCTTCTGCTCGGTCTCGAAGCTGCATTCCGACTTCTCGCCGAAAGTAAGAGTGCGGGTGTCCTCAACCATGAGAGTTGATTCATCGACCTTATTTAATGTAAACTCCGCGCCTGTCAGAGCCTTGTCGTCTGCGCTCTTCTTTATAAAGGTATACTTATACAAGGGAGCGATAGACTTATCGACCATGATAACGTCCGCATTGTCATCGCTGTAAATTTCCTTGCCGTCCGAAGTATAGTTTTCCTTATCCTCGGGAGCAGTAACCTTGACCTCGCCCTTGACTACTTTGAAAGTAATGGGCTTTGCCAATTTGTATGCGTCCTTGGTATTGTCTTCCGCCTGCTTCGGAACTTCCACCTCAGAAAGCACGTATTCGCCGTCTTTAAGGCATGTGAATACGTCCGCTCCCGTTGAAGTGAACTCAACGTACCATTTGCCGCTTTCATCATTTGCAGGCTTTGAAGCTCCGTCGGGAAGCGTAACTCCGTCAAAAGTCTTATCTGCCGATATGATAGTAAGTCTTAATTTAGCTCCGATAAGAGCCGAGCCGTCGGGAGCGTTTATTCTCTTGGAGATTGTAACGCTTACGGGCTTATCGGAAAGCACGATAGTGTTATTTTCTTCGTTGTAAGCGACTTCATCGTTTGCGCCGCCTACAGTTGCTTCCGTTAAAGTTTTTCCGTCCTCGTTAAGGCTGTAATAGCTCTTTGGAACGCCGTTCTCAATGTATACGTATACGTTTGTTATCACGGTATATCCGTCAGGAGCTATAGTCTCTCTGAGGAGATAATAGCCGTTCTCCAGATCAGCGGAGATAACGTGCGGCTCTGTTTTTGAATCCCACTCATCAATGAGTTTTGTTTCTTCGCCTATAGTCAGTACGCTGTCTGCTTCGCTGACTTCGATCTTAGAAAACTCGATATGAGCGCCTTCTATTTCGCTGCCGCCCATAGCTTTCTTTGAGATCGAAAGGTCGGGTCCGTTTTTCTTATCGTTTACGATGATATGAGATTTGTCATTATCGTCTACCTTAACGTGAGACTTTGTCTCGTCTGTTGTTGTCTCGGACGCTGTTACTTCGCCGTTCTTTACGGTGAATTTCCATGTTGACTCCAATGCGCCGTATTCATCGGGAGGTGTGACTTCCTCCAGCACGTAAGTACCGTCAGCCAATCCCTGAATAAGTGTAGGATATCCTGCTATTGAAGTGAACTCTATCGTTGTACCGTTCACAAGACCTGCTGTAACATTTTCGCCGTTCTGCTTGATAACAAGCGTCTCGAACGCTTTAACGATCGCTTTATACTCGGTGCTTTCGGTATCGTTGTAGGTCTCGCTGTCGGGAGTTATCCTGATCTTTGCTCCGTCTATTTCCTCAGACAAGCCTATTTCATACTTACTGATAGAAATTGTCTTTTTCGGTGCATCGTTTACAATAATGCTATTTTTTTCAACATTGACATACGACTTTTCCGTATCAGGTTCTTCCGTCTGCTTCGGTACGATCTTGCCGTTCACGATTGCAAACTGCCAATCGGAGATAACTTCAAGTCCGTTCGGAGCAGCTTCCTCGATAAGCGTATATTCGCCGTCAGGGAGACCGATTATCTCGGTGGATTTGCCTTCTTCCGAGGTGAACGTCAGCGATTTGCCGTCATTGCTCACCGTCAAGCTGCTGTTATTGTGAGTGATAACGTCTTTGTTAATTCCCGAACCGTCGGTACGCTTGATAGTAAGCTTTGCGCCTGCTATCTCACTTTTTTCACTTTTTCCGCCGATCTCGAATTTGCTGACATAGAATACGCTTCTGTTTGCAAGAGCAAGGGACGTTGCCGACAATGACAGATAAGCGGAGTTCGTATTATCAGCCGAAGCCTTAAAGAATCCGTTTTCTATCTCAAATACATGCGTCTGAGTCTCGTACACGCCCATATCCTCGCCGACTATTTGCTCGGTAAGCGTATACTTGCCGTCGGGAAGTCCTGTGATCTGAGCTGCCGTATCTCCTGTTGTCCATGTAATTGTATTTCCCGAAATTACAGCCTCTACGCCATCAACGCTAACATTATCGGGAATGTCGGTTTCAGCCGTGACAGTAAGCTTAACGCCTGACAGCGGCTCGCCCTCGATGTCGGTTTTGAGCATTGTCAGAGTGACCTTTTCTGTCGCTTCGTCTGTTACGTCTACTTCGGCAGGAGTTTCACCGTCAATAGTTACCATTGACGCGCTGTAAGAAACTACAAATGTCTTGTCATTTTGTGTGATCGTTTCACCGCTCAGCTTCGGTATCCATTCGCCGTCCTTTTTTTCGACCTCAAAAACGTAATAATTACCGTTGGGGATCGTTGCCGAGTCAATAAGGGAATCAAACGTTATGGGGTCATTAAGTACGCCATTATCATTCGTTATTTTTGTTTGAACGTCTGAAACTCTCTCGTATGTATTTTTGTCCTTTTCAAGCGTAAAGAGAGCCACATTAAATACATGATCGCTGATATACTTAGTGCCTTGCGATGTAACGTTGTACGCCGTCTTGTTTACAGTTATCTTATTGGGATTTTTGGTGGTATTGGTTATTCCCACACCTACGCTGCAATACGTCGGGTCAAGAACGATAAAATGATTTTCGCCGTTCTTGTTCTTATCGCCTGCGCCGTCATATGAAACGCGGAGAGGAACAGTTTTCTCTTCCTGTTTTTTCGCTTCATTCTGATAGCTGTAGGTGAACTTTGTTTCAACGCCGTTCGCCGCCATTTCGCTTGTTATACGAGAATACTTTTTACCGTCAACTTCAATGCTGCCGTTTGCATCTTCGTAAAGCTCGTAAATTCGGAAAGCGTGACCTTCCTCTACTGTAGGTATCTCAAAGGTAACGGGAGTTCCGGGAATTATTTCCTTTATCTCCGAACGAACCTCTGTACCATCTGAATAAGTTCCGTCATCGGGATTCTTTGTCACATTCTCATACTCAACAAGTTCAACCTTAAACTTGCCGGTAGCGTTGTCCACGTTCTCGATTACGAGAGACTTATCAACGGTTATCTTATAAGTTACCTGTTTTGTGTTTGTGATAGCAGCTTCTGCCGCAGGAGTTGAGGGAGTTACGGGAGTGTCGCTGCCCTTAACGGTATACTTAACTCCCGAGGAAGAAATATACTCTGTGGGAATTTTGCTGTTATCGGCAAGGTTGCCCGAAGAATCAGTCTCAAATACGTAAAATTCCGTATCTGCCGGAATGTTGTCAAAGGTGACTTTCATTTCAGCATTGCCGTCCGCCGCATTGTATGCAAGCTTCTTTACGGGAGCGTCTGCGTAACGAACATACGTTTCTGTCGCTTCGTCACGTGTGAAAAGCGCAAAGAAGAACGTATCGTCAACAAGATTTTCGCCTTCAACTGTCTTTGTTACTTCGATGCTGCCTACGTTTTTCTCGTTTGTGATAGTGATCGTCTGTGTTTTATCGGCGGCTTCACCTGTAATTTCGTTATCGCCGATTCCGTTTTTGTCATTTTTATAAGTTACGTTGTAGCCTTTAAGAGCGTTGCCGTCCTTGTCAGTTTCAAGGATATAAAGCTGATCTGCCTGATTTAGCGTTTTAAGCGCAGTTCTGTCTACCTTTGGAACTACCTTTTCGCCCTTTACGCCGTTTGCGTCCACAACTACCTCAACAACATCGCTAAGACGTGTTGCGCCCTCCTCAAATGACGGCTTGTCAAAGATCGCAAAGTAGAACGACTGGCTAAGATCTGATTTTGCATTATTCGCAAGTTCCTTAACGACTGTGAGGTCGAAATCAACGTCGGGTTCTGTTACCCATACGCCGACCTTTGCAGGCTCGGAAACCATTACTGTCTCTCCGAGTACGTCGGGAGCCATGTACGAATATGCGAACGAGTTCCATGCGATATTGTCCTTGCCTGTCTTTGCGACATACGAGGGAACTGTTCCCTTAAAGGTGATAACGATCTCCTCGCCGGTAGCGACCTTAAATCCGTCCTCCAGCTCGATGCGGAAGTTCACGGTATCGCTCTTGGGAGCTGAGTACCACTGCATTTCGCCTGCTCCGCCCGACCAGTCGGAAGAATATTCGTTAAGAACCGTCTTTTTATCGGAAGAATAAGAAATATCGAACTTCGGTGTTTCTCCTCCTGCCTTAACAGTTACATCTTCTTTACTATTAAAAGCAACGTTGAACGCCGAGCTTCTTTCGTAGCCCGAAACAAGTCCCACGTCGCCGACATAGGGCAGACGGTCTATGATCGTCCAACCCTCGAGGTCGATAGGAGATGTGTTCTTGATATGGAGCGTGTAGATAACATCTTCGCCCTGCATACCCTGTACAAAGTTTTTCGTTGCCTTTGTACTTATACCGTTGTCTGTGATAGGGTCGTCGTGTCCTTTGTCTGCAACGGTATGACCTTGACCTACGTACTCTATCTCTTTGTATGACTCCGTTGTAAGACCTACGATACTGTAGTTTGCGGTATTCCACAGCTCCGAACCCTTAGGCTCGCCTGCCGCTACCTCCGACTGAGTGTATTCCGTTTCAAGGTCGATATAACCCTGATTGGTGATAACGCCCTCAGTCTCCATACCGTCCTTACACTTTGTCCATATACGGATAACGTACGCTTCGTTCTTGCCGAGCGCGGGAGTGCCCTCGGGAATTGTGAATACAGGCTTTCCTTTAACCGTTTCATCGGCTATAAGCTTTGTATCAAGCTTACCGTTCATTGTGTACAGCTCTGAAAGTGAACCTGTTTCTTTTTCTTCTACCGTTGTTTTGTAATTACCGTCAGCGAGCGTAACCTTGCCTGCTCCGATAACTCCGCCCAGCTCATAGCATGAGGGAAGAACATCGGTAACTTTCTTTCCTGCTATCGAAAGTGAAGCTATATCCTCGTCTGAGCCGTTGCCGTTATAGATAACGAGATCCCATACAAGATTATCGCCTGCTGTGATAAATCCATGCTCCGCTCTGCTGAAGTCCGCGCTGTTTGCGTCAAATTCTCCGGGGAGCGACGCTACGCCCGATTTGGCAAAGCCGGGTTTGGGCGGGATTTTTGTAAATGTAATGTCGGCTGAATCAGGTCCGAGCATTTTATCGTTGTCATATGTTATTTTTGCAGTATTTGTTATTGTAAATGATTTTTCGGAGGATACTTTTTTCAGTTCATTCTCCAAACCGTTGATAATGCAGCTATATGTAATATAAGATTGTGCTTTATTTTCTTTGTTCAGAGAATTACTGCTCTTGACCTTTATAGTAAGATTTCCTGTTGCTCTGTTGTAAACAGGGTCTCCTACAATTGTAATATCCTCACTTTTTCCTGTTATTTCATTAAATATTACATTTTCGGGCAGAACGTCCTCAATTGTAAATTCCTTACCGGAATAATTTGTATTGTCCTTTGAATTAGGTACAAGTGAGATTTTATACTCTACTCCGTTTTCAATGGCTTTATCAACACCCGAAGTCAGATCAATCGTTGAATTGACCGCATCTTTAGTCATTGAGAGCGAATTATTCAACTTTATCGGTTTTTTCACCTTAATATCTGCACCGCTATCAGGGTCAGCATATGCTAAAGCTCCGCTGGTGTTCCATTCATTAATCACGAACTTAGTAGCTGTAAAACCTGCCTGATTGAAAGCATCATCCCAGTTATCAGCATTATATGTCAGCCTTGTTTTGTAACGAAGAACAAGCTTTCCGCCTACAGGAAGATCAATTCCCATAAAGCAATACTGTATTCTTGCCCATGAAAGGTTGGGATACTGGTCTATTCTATAACCTTCTTTCCAAGCATTTCCCCAATTTTTATCTTGGGCAAGATAACCGCTGCCTCCACTGCACGGGATAGATGTTATTTCTTCATCGTTTTTGTTGAGCGGCAAATTACCGTCGCATCTCACAATTTCAATAGGGGCAAATTCGTTATCTGCTAAATTACTTTTATACTCGTCTGTTCCGTCTGCTAAAGCTATATCAAGACCGCTTCCGTAATCATTGAAATAGAGATCCTGAATAACTTCATCCGAATTATTGGTAAATGTGATCTCAAATTCGATTTCTTCATTTTCACCAAGAGAATAACCGGCAGTCTTTTCATCAACGATTGTCTTGGTAAGACCGTATTTCTGCATAGGCGTCTTAGATTCAGCCGTCTTTATTTCACCTGCATATTCGGCTGAAGCATTATTTACGATGTCGCCTTTAAAATCTGACGGAATTTTTGCATTGATGATAAACTGCTTTGTCTCATTAGAATTCAAGTCTACGGATATACCGCTTCCGAAATCAACCGCTGTGTAAACTGTATTCTGATCGCCGTTACGATAGCCGCTTATTTCCCAGCCTTGTTCTTCCAATTCAATAAGCGTTTCATCTTTTACAAGAACGCCCTTTAAAGGAACATTACCCTCATTCCGAACGTCTATAGTCCATTTAAGCTCTCCGCCGGGGATATAGTTTTTCGGCTCAGCATTTTTGCTTATACCGAACCTAGCATTTGCTTTTGCAAAAGTAGGTCCCCACGAAATGGTATTTCCGTTCTGATCGTTTACATTATTCTGGAATGAATCGCCTGTATATTCGGCGGGAATAGTTCCTTTAAGAGTTATTTTCTTTTCTTCGCCGCCTGCAAGCTCAACTGTAAAAGTAGGCGCAGAGATTTTTGTATCAGTCCATGCGTTCTGCTTAACATCTTGAAGCTTAATTCCTAAAGTGTCCCAGTCAGTTGTATCCCATTTTACGGCGTTCACATCGCTGAGAACATCACTGATAGTAACAGAACCTTTGAGTTTGCTCGTGTTTTTTACTGTTATAGTATATTCTACATTATCTCCGGGAGCGAAAATAGTTTTTTCATCGCCTGTAGCCGAGTCTAATACTTTACCCGACTTCTGTATCATGAAAGTCGGCTTCTCAACAGAAAATCTTGTCTCGACCTTATTTCCGCCGATATTTTTTCCGCTTTCGTCAACCGCCTTTATCTCATTGGTATATACATCATCAATTGTACCCGTGAAAGTACCTGTTGCGGTAATTTTAACGGATTCTCCCATCGGGACTTTATATTCTCCGTTAATTTCAGTAATAGTTTCGCCGTTGCACTTAATATCGCTGAGAGTGATGTTTTTTCCAAGAGTATCAGTAAGGTTGACCGTACCGTCCAACGTACCGTTTTCATTATGAAGTATGATAGTGTAAGTTACAGGATGATCGCTTACTTTTTCGCCCTCGCCTAACTTAATATCTGTTTCGCTTACTTTTTTCTCGACCCACAGATCAGCATGAGGTACAGGCGGTTTAGGCGGTTCTACCTTAACGATTTCCGCCTTGACAGTATCGTCGCCGAGGGGTTCGGACTTATCGCTGCCGAGAGGATTTCCGTTAATTTTAAGATTATTTTCTATCGCGCCGCCGTCAGCGTTAGTTCCCGAAAATGTCACGGGAAGATTGATCTTCACGTTATCCATTTCCTTGTTGGTGTCCTTGCTGTTGACCGTGAAATTAACGTGAACCTGAGTTCCGCTGTTGGAAAAATCGTTAATTGTATATTCATAGAAGCCTGCCGCCTCGATAGCCGCTTTAAGCTGCGCCTCGGTAAGGTCGGCTGAAACGCCTGCGGGCATGGTTATAGTGTCGTCAAAGGTCAGGCTTTCCGCCCACCATGCGCCCGTTTTCTTTCCGGCGTTGTTTTAGTTTGCCGAAAGCGTGTAGTCGATCTTTACGCCGTTTGCAAGGGCGTTTGTATCGGTTTTGCTCATGCTTTCGGTCTTGGATTGTCCCCAACTGAAATCCGAATCAGCCGTGATAGTGTTCGATACAGATTTACCCGAAGTCGTCTGTACCAGTTTGACTGTTTCCGAAGTTCCGTCGGGGGTCTTGCCGTTGGCGAATTTCGCCTGTAGACGGATCATTTTTGTAGAGCCGTTGCGGATGCTGTATTCGAGATACCTCTTGCCCCCCTCAACGTGCAGTGTAAAGCCGTTGTACTCTGCGCCGTCAACGAAGCCGTCGCCTGCAAAGTTCGGCAGAAGCAGATTTTCGTCGGTTATTTCAAGTCGGAAGTTGTCCGTTCCCATAGGATCGTTTACATTGTTTCCCGACAACTGAACCGACAGATAGAACGTAGTTCCCGATTCAGCTTCTGTAATCGGCTTGAATTTGCCGTCATAAAACGACACGGATACATTTGTAAGCACATTCGGTCCCCAGCCGCCGAATGCGGGTCCGAATCCGGGTCCGCCGGGGCCTTCCGCAGTTACCGACAAAGTGGGTATGAGGGACGAAGGTATGCTTGCAATTATCATGACAATAGAAAGCAGAATGCCTAAAGCCCGCTTTTTGATCGTCACAAATTTTGATGCGTCCATTTGCTGTTTCCTCCTTTTTAATATATACACGGTTTTTTTGAAAAGCCTCGGGTATGCTTTTTCGCATTAAACCGTAAGAGTGACATAAATCCCGTTGCAGGGATTCCTAAATATAAATATAAAAAATTATAAGTATAAAAAGAAATAAGTGCAACGGGATTTAATAAAGCATAACTTTCACGCTCTCGCATAAACGTTATACTAACAGGATAATTATATCACACAAACCGTTATTTGTCAATAATTGTATAAGCTTACCACAGAATTTCTATGATATACACAAACATTACTGTAACTTTTTCACACATATTACAAAAAAACCGTATTGATTAACAGCGATTAAATTAAAACAAAATTTTAACACGTTTTTTCAAAACCGATAACTCGGCTTATCCGGAAAGGCGGTTTGAAGTAATTATATTTAAATATTAGGTTATAGGCAAAAAATGACTTGCATATTTAAAAAACATATGGTATAATATAATTCAAACAATAATCACAAGTATACATGCTATGGAAAAGCGAACGCCGATAATACAGAGCTACAGCGTTTAAAAAAATTGGGGTACAGTAATGCCGATCGTTTCCGAAAGAAACAGCAGCGGTAAAAAAGCGAGGTAATTTATTATGAAAATGCAGCAGCTTGAATACATTATAGCCATAGCTCATGCAGGCAGCATAACTGCGGCGGCGAAGAACCTGTATCAGGCGCAGCCGAACATCAGCATATCGCTGAAAGAGCTTGAAGCCGAGATAGGTATGCAGATATTCTGGCGTACCCCAAACGGAATGGTGCTTACGCCGGAGGGCGAAAATTTTCTCAGCAGGGCAAAGGATATAGTCGAAAGCATGCACAGCCTTGAAGCCGATTATACAAACCGAGGGGACGACGGTATTTCCATAAAGATCTCCGCTGTCCGTTCGGCGTATATTCCCGACATTCTCAGCGAATGGGTAAACGAGCTTGACAATGACGAACGGCTTTCCATGCGTTTTTATGAAACCAACACCAACAAGGTAATAGAGGACGTCAACAGCGGAAAGGCGGATATAGGCGTTATCCGAATTTCCTCCGATCAGCTTGAGACCTACACCGAGCAGCTTAAAAACCGCAAATTGCAGGTTCGCCCCCTTGACGCGTTTATAATGCAGCCGATAATGTCCGTAAACCACCCATTGGCGAACAGCGAGGACGTTACATTAGCCGAGCTTGAAAAATATCCCGAGATAGTCCATGCCGACGACGAAATGAACGTATTCGAGCGGAATTACATCAAAGCCGACTACGAAAGCAATGGCGCAAAGCGTATATACGTTCAGGATAACGGCAGCAAGATGCTGATGCTTCAGGGTGTAAAAAACGCCTATCTGTGGGCAACTCCTGCTCCGAGAAAGCCTGCGCAGGACGTGATCAAGGTCGTGAAATGCTCTCAGGCAAATATAAAGGTGATAGACATGGTGATCTGCAAGAAAAGCAGCGAGAGCAGCCGCACGATAAGGGCATGTATGGATTATCTTACGGAACAATGCCGCAAACTTCCCGGCGTTCTGCCTGTTGAAGAACAAATTCTGCCCTGAGACAGCGATAAAATTATAAAAGATAGCTTTTAGCCGTTAGCCTTTAGCCGTTAGCTTATGGTGTCCGCCTTGCGGCAGAGAGATTTAAAGATGTTTTTTAATCTAAAGGCTAATAGCTAACGGCTTTATTGTACAAAAACAAAACTCCGCAGATGCGGAGTTTTATTTTAATGATTTTCTTTAATAGCTGCTTTAGCTTTGGAGACAATATTTTTATCGTTTTCATAGGAGAGAATATTGCAGGCATATGATATATCTACCCAGCGTATCTCCGAGATCTCGTTTTCCTGCGGATGAAAATCCACATTTTTTGCGCGCGCAAGGAAATATACAACCACCTTTGTGGTATCCTTTTTGGGGGAATATGTAACAGTCTCCCTGAAAGTGGGGTCGATTATAACGTCGATGTTCGTTTCCTCCTTGATCTCTCGGCGAGCAGTTTCGGCTTCGGACTCTCCGGCTTCAACGTGACCCTTCGGGAAAGACCAATGACCGCTGTTGATATGCTTTATAAGGAGAATTTCCGTATTGCCGTGATATTTGCGATAAACAATAGCTCCGCATGATTTTTCGTGAAGCATAACGATCCTTTCTGTCCGACGGACGTGATAAACACATAAGAAACTGTGCAGAGATAAGTTGTGCGTTTAGACGCAGTTCCTCCGTGTGTTTGAATGTTCATTTTTATTATACCACTTTTCCGCCCCATTGTCTATAGGTTTTTTTGTAATTTTTGCAGAAAAAGAGATGAGGGGACAGTTTTTTTGATCATAATATAAATTTACTCACCGAAAAACTGTGGATAAGTCCCTGTGACATTGTGCAAATTAACGGTAAATTTCAAAAAAAGCAATATTCTCTTGCAAAACGGTCATTTTTATAGTATAATTAAATGGATAATATAATTTGAGGGGCGTTCACTTTCGCATGGAAAGACCGCCTCTCTATGAGACTGTTTAGTATCTCACGTTAAACAGGCTCTAAGAAAAAAGGAGGAAACAAATTGGCACAAGCATCATCTGTCAGCAAAAAGCCGTCATATGCCGTCGCTTACGAGCCTGCGCGCCATGTAAAGCTTAAACCGCTTTATTACGTCGCGGCGTTTCTCATACCGGCTCTGCTGACCTTTATCTCATACGTTTACTTCGGAGTTTATCCGTTCGGTGAACGTTCCGTTCTGACCCTCGACCTCAACGGTCAGTATGTTTACTACTTTGAAAACATACGCCGCTGCTTCTGGGAGGGCGAAAGTCCCCTATACAGTTGGGCGAGAAATCTATCGGGCGGCTATCAGGGCGTTATCGGATACTATCTCGCAAGTCCCTTTACGTTTATAGTTATCCTCATGCCCCGAAAGCTTATTCTCGAAGCTCTGATGATAATGCAGATATGCAAGGTCGGAGCGTGCGGCGTGACTTTCTGCGCCTACGCTCAGAACTCCAAAGGCGTAAGACCTTTGCAGTCGGTCATCTTCTCAACAATGTACGCTCTCATGGCGTTCGTTTCGATACAGCTCATCGACCCCATGTGGATAGACGGTCCTATATTCCTGCCGCTTATCATGCTCGGCGTTGAGTACCTTATCGACGACGGCAGAAAAATAAACTATATCATTCCGCTTGCGATAATGTTCATCGCAAACTTCTATATCGGCTTCATGATAGCCATTTTCACCGCTCTTTACTTTGTTTACTATATGTTCTTCGGCGCAAAGAGACAGTTCAAGAAAAAAACGGACTATATCGTGGTATTCGGCAGAATGGTGCTTGCAACGGGCGTTGCGCTCATGTGCAGCTATATCATGATAATGCCCGTGTACAACGCTCTTGCACTGGGTAAATTCGATTTCTCCGAACCCGATTACAGCATGAAGACCATGTTCAACCCCATAGAGCTGCTGCCGACGCTTTTCCCCAATCAGTATTACTCCGTAAACGTGGACGAGGGTACTCGTATGTACGGCAGACCCGAGATTTACTGCGGCGTACTTTCCTTTGTCCTTACTCCGCTTTACTTCTTTAATAAGAAGATCTCAAAGAACCGCAAGATAGGCTACGGTCTTATGCTGTTCGTAATGTTCTTCAGCATGTGGATAAAACCCCTTAACATGATGTGGCACGGCGGACAAGACCCCAACTGGCTGCCCTACCGCTACAGCTTCCTTGTTTCCTTTATTCTCGTTTCAATGGCGGCGGAGACTTTCGCCAATTTAGAGGGCTACAAGCTCGATTTCAAAGTGCCTGCCGGTATTTTTGCGGTAATAGCCGTACTTACCTTTATTTTTGACGCGCTTATGAAAAGCTTCAACTACAACGAGGAGGACTACAAGTACGTTGCCGTAGGTCCGTATTCCGAAAACGTCACCATAAACGGCGAACAGACAAAGCACCTGTTTTTGGGAACTCTTGTTTTCGGCGTTATCCTTTCGGCTATATACCTGACTTTCGCCTATATTATCAGCCACTCCAAAACTCAGAAACAGCGCAATGTTATTTCCATATTCCTTGCGGCGTTCGTGTTCTTTGAAGCGGGCTATAATATGTTCGACACCGTTTACAAGATAGACAAGGAGGTCTACTATTCCTCCAAAAAGTCCTACAGCGAAATAATGTCCGCTCCCAATGTAAAAGCCGCCCTCGATAAGGTGGACGACAGCTTCTACCGTGCGGAAAAAACGTTCTTCCGAAACGTAAACGACAATCAGGCATACGGATTAAGAGGAATTTCCCATTCAAGCTCCGTTATGAACGCAAGAATACTCAAATTTATCGAAACTCTCGGCTACACCACCAAGAGCTACGAGACAAGATATGACGGAAACACGCCTCTTGCGGATTCGCTTCTCGGTATCAAGTACGTTCTTGACGACCCCGATAACTACGACCCCGAATCCAATGCCAAAACGCTTCTCAGCCCCTATTATAAAAAGGTAGCCTCCACAACGTATCAAAAAGAGGACGGCGAACATAAGCTTGACATCTACGAAAATCCCGACGCTCTGCCGATAGCTTTCATGGCGGACGACGATATTCTCAGACTCAGCTTTCTGGGCAACGACAATCCGTTCAACAGCATGAACAACTTCCTCAGCTCCATGACGGGAAATACCCCCGATTATTCCAATTTACAGCCCAAAGAATACTTCTACCGCCATGTGTTCGACCCCTCAAAGGACGTTGAACTCAGCGAATGTACCACAAAGGACTATAACGGTCAATACTGCTATGACGCGATGCCCGGAGCGGTCGATCCGACTGTAAGAGTTCACCTCACCTCACAGAGCGAGGACAACCTCTATATGTTCCTGAAATCCGATAATCCCAAGAAGTGCAACCTGTGGCTCTCCACGACCAAAGACCCTGAAACAGGCGAATTTAAGGACTTCAAGAGCTTCGGTTCATACTACGAGGGCTACGATTACGCTATCGTAAATCTCGGCTCGTTCCCTGTCGGAACGGAAATAGAGCTTCGTATGACTATCCTCCAGCAGGATAAGACGGGCGCAAACGAGTATATCATGGTAAAGGATTATCAGCTTTACTACTTCGATTACGACGCTTTCCACGAGGATATTCAGCAGCTTAAACAGAATCCCCTCACCCTCGACATGGATAAGACCACTGAAAGCCGTATCGTAGGCGAGGTGGACGCTCAAGCAGGACAGATACTTTACACCTCTATTCCCTACGAACCCGGCTGGACTATCAAGGTTGACGGTCAAAGAATGGAAGAACAGTTCGAGGACGTAATAAACGATGCAGGCACAAGCATTATGACCAACTATACGGACGGCGGCATAGGCAGCGTGGTAATACTCAACGCCATGATAGGACTCAGGCTGTCCGAGGGTCACCATACGATCGAGATGACCTATTCTCCCCCCGGCTTCAAATCGGGCGTATTGCTGCTTCTCCTCGGTATCTGCGCGATAGCCGTGTTCTGGTGGTATGACAGAAAGAATAATCCTGCGATAATTCAAAAGCTTACGGCAAGAGCAAACCGTAAAAACGGCATATCCGAAGAACCCGAAGCCGACTCGGACGATAAAAAGTCAAGCGGCGTTAAGATAATCAAATCCAAGGGCGCAGTTGCGGAAAAGGAGCTTTCGGAAATTCAACCCGAAAAACAGTCTCCGCAAGCCGACGTATCGCCCGATAAGAAGAAAAACAAATCTTCCAAAAACAGCGGCGAGACTGCCGTTTTCTCCGACAAGGAGCTTTCGGAGGTTTCCATAAACGAAACGAAACCTGCTCCTAAACACAAAAACAATAACGGCGGAAAAAAGAAAAAGAAGAAGAAATAATTTTGTTGGGAAAGGTCGCAACATATCCGCATAAAATTTGGTGAATATGCCTATAGCTTTTTTCCCGAAAATGTGCTATAATTAATATATATCAGCGAGTAGTCATTTACAGGCGTAAGTCCGGTTGATGATTGCTCGCTGTTTTTGTGCAATATTGCTAAGGAGGAATTTTTATGTTCAAGGTCAACGATACCGTAATTTACGATTCCCACGGAGTATGTACTGTCAGAGCTGTAGAACCCCACAATTTTATCGGCGAAAATTTGGAATACTACGTTTTGCAGCAAATTGCACCCCCCGGAAATAAATTTTACGTTCCTACATCAAACGAAAAGCTTGTCGAAAAAATGAGAACGCTGTATTCGAGTTGTGAGATAAACGAATTTATAATGAATATGCCCGATGAGGATTGCGTATGGATAGACGACGATGTTCAGCGTAAAAACGAATACCACCGCATTATCTCCGCAGGCGACCGACATGAGCTTGTCCGTCTTATCAAAACCCTGTACCTGCATCGTGAAAGGCTGTCTCAGGAGGGCAAACGGCTTCACGCCGCAGACGAAAAATTCCTGTCGGACGCAGAAAACATGCTCTACGGGGAGTTCGCCTATTCGCTCGATATTCCAAAAGATCAGGTAGTCGAATACATCAAGGAGCATTTATCCGCAGTATAAACTGCCAAATGCAAAAATAGCTGTTGCAGTAATTAAATACCGCAACAGCTATTTTAATTATTTCATTATCTTACTTTTTTAGCAATGTCGTCAAGAAGCTTGTCAAGCAATGCGCCCTGAGCCATAGAGCCTAAGTCGCCCTCACGCCTTGAAGTTACCGAAAGTGTCGAAGTCTCTACCTCACGGTCGCCGACAGTTACCCATACAGGCAGCTTTTCAAGTCTTGCGTCACGTATTTTCTTGCCGACCTTTTCAGCCCTGTCGTCAATGGAGCAGCGGATATTCGCCGCTTCAAGCTTCGCCGCAAGCTCACGGCAGTAATCGAGGTGACGGTCTGCAACAGGCACGATACGCACCTGCTCGGGAGCAAGCCAAAGCGGCATAGCTCCGGCATATTTTTCTATCAGATATGCAAGGGTTCTCTCATAACAGCCAAGCGACGTTCTGTGAATAATGTACGGGATCTTCTTTGTGCCGTCCGCATCAATATATTCCATGCCGAAACGCTGCGCAAGAAGCATGTCTATCTGAATAGTAACAAGAGTGTCCTCCTTGCCGTATACATTCTTGTACTGAATATCGAGCTTAGGACCGTAAAACGCCGCTTCGTCTATTCCGACAGTATACTCAACGCCGAGGTGGTCGAGTATCTTCGCCATTGTGTCCTGCGCCTCTTTCCACTGCTCGGCAGTACCCTCGTACTTGTTCTTCGGGTTTGCAGGGTCCCACTGTGAGAATCTGAAAGTACAGTCCTCAAGAAGTCCTACAGTGCCAAGCATTTCCTTTGCAAGCTCCAGACAGTCCTTGAACTCCTCCTCAAGCTGATCGGGACGAAGTACAAGATGTCCCTCGGAAATCGTAAACTGACGTACTCTGATAAGTCCGTGCATTTCGCCGCTGTCCTCCTTGCGGAAAAGCGTGGACGTTTCTCCCAGTCGCATGGGAAGATCGCGGTATGAACGCTGTCTGTTGAGGTATACCTGATACTGGAAAGGACATGTCATCGGACGGAGCGCAAAGCATTCCTTAGTTTCATCGTAAGGGTCGCCTAAAATAAACATTCCGTCAAGGTAGTGATCCCAGTGTCCCGAAATTTTGTAAAGCTCTCTTTTGGCGATATACGGAGTTTTGGTAAGTAAATAGCCGTGTTTCTGCTCAACGTCCTCGACCCAGCGCTGAAGTATCTGAATAACTCTTGCGCCCTTGGGGAGAATTACGGGAAGTCCCTGTCCGATAACGTCAACGGTCGTGAAATATTCAAGCTCACGTCCGAGCTTGTTGTGGTCGCGGAGCTTTGCGTCCTCACGCTGTTTCAGGTCGGCTTCAAGCTCGGCAGCCTTTGGATAAGCCGTGGCGTAAACTCTCGAAAGCATCTTGTTTTTCTCTGAACCACGCCAATACGCGCCAGTGCATGAAAGCAGCTTGAACGCCTTTACCGAAGCGGTGGACATAAGGTGAGGTCCTGCGCAGAGGTCGGTAAACTCGCCCTGCTTGTAGAACGAAATAGGTTCGCCCTTGTCCGCATGCTCCTCGCAAAGCTCCACCTTGTAAGGCTCGTCCGCCTCCCTGAGCTTAGCGACAGCCTCCTCGGGGGACAGCTCGAACTGTTCAAGAGCAATACCCTCCTTGACTATCTTTTTCATTTCGGCTTCGATCTTGTCAAGCTCCTCCTGCGTAAAGGGCTTTTCAACGTCGAAATCGTAGTAGAATCCGTTGTCGATAGCAGGACCTATGGCAAGCTTTGCTTCGGGGTAAAGACGTTTAACAGCCTGCGCTAAAATATGCGATGCCGTATGCCAAAAGGTCTTTTTTCCCTCGATAGAATCAAAGGTACACACCTCAAAATCGCAGTCGCTGTCAACAACCGTGCGGAGGTCTTTTACCTCGCCGTTGATCTTTACGCAGCAGGCAGCCTTATAAAGTCCCATGCCTATCTGCTTGATTATTTCATATGCAGGTGCGGCGGCTTCTATCGCTTTTACGTTGCCGTCCTTTAATTTTAGTTTTATCATTTTACTTACTCCTTTTATTTTAATATGCGTTTCCCACGATTTCAAGCTCCGTGTCGTAAAGCTCGACGTTCTGCGGCTTCATATAGCCGTCCTCGCTGGATACGGAAAAGCAGAACACGATCTCGTCCTCGTCAATATCTGCGTAAATATCGTCAAGGACTATAGTTTTCGCAAGCTTCTCCGCAGAACCCTCGTAGATACCGTCATCAGCCAACATGCGCGAAAGCTTGCCCTTACTGCCGTTGATAGTTTCAAGCTTCACGGCAATTTCTTTGAGGTTAGCCATTATAGTCTCCTCGCTGTCGGTGTAAAAGCGGACGGTTATTTCCCGATTCCAAAGCTTATACGGCAGTTCGTAGGCTTCCTGCTCCTCGTTGTATTTTATATTGCTCATAGTTCACCTCTTTTACTCTGATTTTTTTCGGAAAATCGGTATTTAAAAAACGTCCCCCATGCCGACGGCACAAGGGACGATAATATCGCGGTTCCACCCAGTTTCATGCGGAATTTCCGCACATCTCGTAGGCTCTTTAACGGAAGCCGCCCGTCGTGTATTAAACGCACTCGGAGGCGGTGTGCCGTATCCTTAACGCTTTTGCCTCGCACCTAACGGCAAATCTCTGTGAACGCTGCGGCGGATATAGCCTTCCTCGTCATTGCTTTGACCTTATAAACTTATCTTAGCACATTTTCTCCCGATTGTCAAGAGTTTTGGCGAATTTATTTTCATTCCCATAACTCAAGCAAACTAACATCGGGATTCCAAAGGGACGGTGTCCCTTTGGCGGAGTCCAGAGGCAGCGCCTCTGGCAGGGTGTGGGACAGAGTCCCACATAGCGTTTAAGCGCTCCGCAAAGGGTGAATTTCAAAACAGTCCGATGGACTGTTTTGAAAGAGGGAACGCCCTGCAAGAGAGGGCGTTCCCTTATTAGAGACACAGTGTCCCCTTAATTTTTTACAATTCAAGACCGAAACTGATAGACAAGGCGGTATTGACCTTATCCATAGAGCGCAGGTCAAGCTCGCCCATTTTGTCGCCGAGCCGCTTTTTGTCTATAGTTCGTATCTGTTCAAGGAGGACTATGCTGTCACGGGCAAGTCCGCATTTATCCGCCTGTACTTCTATATGTGTCGGAAGTCGGTTTTTGTCCTGACGGCTTGTTATAGCGGCGGCTATGACCGTAGGACTGTGCTTGTTTCCGACATCGTTCTGAACTATAAGTACAGGTCTTATTCCGCCCTGCTCCGAGCCGACTACAGGACTTAGATCGGCGTAATATATTTCTCCTCTTTTTACTGACATATATATTCAGCTCCCTGTATGATTAGTATCAGAGCTGTTCAGGCAACCTTTAAGAACCTGTTTGATTAAGCAAAAATCAGATAGGTGCGGCAGATGTAAGGAAAGTGCCCGACGGCGGGCTGTCGCCCTCCGAGGGTGCTTGACGCAGCATATGCCGTGCATAGCTGATTTTTGTCAAAAGAGGTTCTTAAATGTTGCCTATAGCTCTTGTCAATATTATTGTTCAGTAGCTGTAAATTTATTCATTTCTTTTTTTACGTCCTGCTACATTATATGTTTTTAGGGTGGAAATTGATTTGCGTTTTTTTCCAAAAATCCCTTGACAATCCCCGAAAAGTGTGTTATAATAATCGTGCGACACAACTCTATAAAATTTCGACACGTCATAAATGGGTGAAGTGTACACTTTTACTATACGGTAAAAGTGCATACTCTTTTTCGTATGCTTTGCCTTATGTCGAGTGTCGAAAGTTGTGTCGCAGCAATCGGAGTTGTGCATTTTTCAGTGCGTAGCTTCGGCTGCGCACTTTTTTGTTATACAGGAGGAAATGAAAATGAGAGTAAAATCAATTATAGCAGCTATAATGGCGTTGACAGTATGTAGTGCAACGGTAGGCTGCGGAGATCACCAAAACGAGCAAGAGCTTGAGAGTAAGATGAACAGTACGTCAGAAGAGGATATTGAAAAAGAAATTGAGAAGATAGCCGAGAGCATTGAAGCCTCCGAATCCCTTCAAGAAGCTGCTGTTGAAGAAACTTTACCCGAGATCGTGTACGAACCTACAGATGAGATACTAAATGCCGATTTTTCTTCCGGTCTCGTGCAAATAGGCAATGATGTTTTCAGAAACGGCGGTTATTATACTGTAAACCAGTTTATTGCTGAATTCGAGAACAGATATGATATGTCAGAAATCAATCCAAATGGTCTTCTAAAAGAAAAAGGAACAGATAGCGTAAAAATAGTATCTAAAGAGGATGAGAACTTGTCTCTTCGGGTCAGTTATACAAACGGCAGTAAAGAAGATAAAATCAGTGTAGGAGAAGCAGTGGTTTTGGAAATCGAAGCTTCGTCTAATAAGGAAGAAAATTGTTGGTATCCAAAGGGCATAAGATGTACTGCCGAGGGATATGACTATGATAATATTCCTACGTTTCTTGAAGAGAATGGATTCAAATTAACAGAGGACTTATTTAACATAAGTACAGTAACACTTGCACCAAGTGAAGGATATGGTGTTTATTGGGAGTATTCTTCAAGTAGTTTGGGTACAACTATACAAGCTTTTAAGTTTAATGATGTAAGTTCTGAAAAAAACCTTTTGGGTTGTTATCCTTTGTACGTATATGGTTTTTTTTACAGGCTTGAAGATGCAAAGGCTTATAACTTTGATGTACACACTTACGCTGAACATGTTAACGACTTAAACGAATATCCTCGTATAACTGAATAAGCTTAGAACCTGTACCAATAGCCACTGACGTTTGTTTACTATATTTAGCTTTACAAATGGGGATTTGTATTTTTAATCTAACACCAGCTTATCAATGAATTTTTCACCTGCCATCCATTCTTCTGTGAAAAATCACCATATAGGATTTGCTTTTTCTTGCGCTTCTTAGTGCCCAAAAATCTCCACAGTATAGCTGGTATTCCAATGAAAATCAAATAAAGGCAACACCGCACAGAGATTGTGCGGTGTTGCCTTTATACTAATCTCGAATATGGGAACGCTTTTGCAGAGCGTTCCCTTTATTGCAGCGTGTCGCCGCACCCATTGCCGACCGTATTCTTATAAAAGGGATATGCGTCCCCGTAGCCGCAAGTCTCAGGAAATGGTAAGTATCAAAAGAAGTGTATCAGGTTCTCAAATACAGGAAGTAAAAAAATATTGCAGACTGCTTGTTAATTTTGTGACAAATTACGATTTTACAAAAAAATACATATTAATCCCTTGATATTTTCCTATTTTATGCTATAATAGAAGATAGGAAACTGTAGGTCTGCGGTTTCCTGTACTATACAACTAAGTAAAAGGTGGTATTTTTATGGCTAACAGTAAAGGCGGAAAGAAAATTGCTGTCCTCGGCGCAGGAAATGTCGGCGCGACTTGTGCGTATACATTCGCCGTGGCAGGAACATGTTCCGATATTGTGCTTATAGATATTAATAAGGAAAAGGCTAAGGGCGAAGCTATGGATATTCGTCAGGGCGTTTCGTTCAGCCATAATGTCGAGGTTTTCGACGGCACTTACGATGATGCGGCAGGCGCAGATATTGTCGTTGTTACCCTCGGTCTTGCCCGTAAACCCGGTCAGACACGTATCGACCTTGCTCAGGCAAACGTAAACATCATCAAGGACGTTATGCCCAAGATAGCAAAGGCTGCCCCCGACGCAATATATATCGTTGTCAGCAACCCCGTTGACATTATTACCTACGCTATACTTAAATGTACCGACCTCAAACCCGAGCAGGTCATCGGTTCGGGTACGGCTCTCGATACGTCACGTCTGCGTTCAAGCATTGCCGATCATCTCGACATAAGCCCCAACAGCGTTCACGCATACGTTTTCGGCGAACACGGCGACACTTCCATGATACCGTGGTCTATCACCAATATCGCAGGTAGCTCAATGGAGGAATACTGCGCCGAACAGGATCACCGTGAGATCGACGAGGAAGAAATAATTCAGGAAGTCCGCAAGGCAGGCGGCGAGGTAATAAAGCGCAAGGGCGCGACTTTCTACGCTATTTCCCTGACTGTCAACAAGCTTTGCGACGATGTTCTCCGCGATTCAAACAATATCCGCACGGTATCGAGCCTTATCAACGGCAGATACGGCATTAACGACGTATGTCTCAGCCTGCCCTCGGTCATCGGTGGTCACGGCATAGAGAAAGAGGTCTCCCCGAATCTGACCGATACCGAAATTGCTAAGCTTCAGGAAAGTGCCGCTGCTCTCAGAAAAGTCATCGACAGCCTGAATTTCGATAACTGATATATTACGTCGCTCAGGAGGGGAATTTTATGAGTCTGAACGATACGCCGTCGGGCGAAAGGCTTCATATAGGCTTTTTCGGCAGAAGAAACGCAGGCAAGTCCTCTTTGGTAAACGCCGTTACGGGTCAGGAGCTTGCGGTAGTTTCCGACGTCAAGGGAACTACTACCGACCCCGTTTACAAGGCTATGGAGCTTCTGCCACTCGGTCCTGTTGAAATTATCGACACTCCCGGCTTTGACGATGAGGGTAAACTCGGCGAACTTCGTGTCAAAAAAACTCGTATGATATTGGCGAAAACCGATATTGCCGTACTTGCCGCAGATATTACAAAAGGTCTCGGCGAATGCGAAAAAGAGCTTACCGCGCTTTTTGCCGAACGGGAAATTCCCTATATCATCGCTTACAACAAGTCCGACCTATGCGAAAAAGAAATTAATTCGGAAAATGAAATAACCGTAAGCGCAAAAAATAAAACAAATATAAACGCTCTCAAAGAAAAAATAGCCGCAATGGTGAGATTCAGCGGAGAAAAAAGACGTATTATCGGCGATCTGCTCAGTCCCGAGGATACGGTCGTTCTCGTCACGCCCATAGACGCCGCCGCTCCAAAGGGCAGAATGATACTGCCGCAGGTGCAGACGCTTCGGGATATTCTCGATTCCGACGCCGTGGCGGTGTTCGCAAAGGAATTTCAGCTCGATGCCGCGCTGAAAAAGATTGCCGCTCCGCCGAAAATGGTCGTTACGGATTCGCAGGCGTTCGGCATGGTAAGCAAGATCGTCCCCGAAAGCGTTCCCCTGACCTCATTTTCCATTCTTATGGCGAGGTACAAGGGCTTTTTGGAGACTGCCGTAAAAGGCGCGGCTGCTGTTAAAAGTCTGAAAAACGGCGATAAAATACTTATCTCCGAGGGCTGCACTCACCACCGTCAATGCGGCGACATAGGCAGCGTAAAGCTCCCAAAGCTGCTGAAAAAGCACACGGGCATGGAGTTCGAGATCGTGTTAAGCTCGGGTCGGGATTTCCCAGAGGAACTGTCCGAATACAGCCTTGTTATCCATTGCGGCGGCTGCATGCTCAACGAAAGGGAAATGCTCTATCGCAAAAATTCCGCCGAAGCTCAGGGCGTTCCGTTTACGAATTACGGCATTGCTCTTGCGATGTTCAACGGCATTTTAAAGCGAAGTCTCGGTATCTTCCCCGACCTTGCGGCATTGGTGGACTGATATGAAAAAAAGGCTTCCCTACGTCATTTGGCTTATCCTGCTCATCGCCGTTGAAGTCGTTATCGCTTTAACTCAGCACGACAACTGGCTCAGATACTACGGCGGCGACGTTATCGTGGTATGGGCGGTATACTGCCTTGTGCAGTCGTTCCTCGGCGGAAAAAATAACCATTATATCGTACATCTCGGCGTGCTGTTTTTCGCCTTTTTGGTGGAGTTTTTGCAGCTCATTAATATAGTCGAACTTATCGGCTTGGGCGACATCGAGTTCTTCCGCGTTCTTATAGGCACAAGCTTTGCCCTTGAGGATATGTTCAGCTATGCCGCAGGTACGGCTATCGGCTGCGCTGGGACGTTTATTTACAACAAAATCAAATTAAGGAATCACTGAGTATGCGTAAAAAACGTAGGCGGACATTCATTCTGAAAATACCAACTGTAGGGGCTGGCGCCCTCGACAGCCCGAAATGGGGTGACGTTTACAGTCCGAAAACGGGACGTCGAGGGCGCCGTCCCCTACAATTTGTATTTATGTTCGACTCAAAAAATTTTTTCAAAAGTTCTTGACAAGGACGTTTTTTTGTGGTATAATATTAAAGTAATCGCTTATAAGTATGCTTGTGTAGCACAGTCGGTAGTGCAGCGCATTCGTAATGCGCAGGTCGCAGGTTCGAATCCCGTCACAAGCTCCAAAACCGTCCATCGTGGCGGTTTTATTTTTTAATAAAGCTGTTAGCCGTTAGCCTTTAGCTAAGTCGGACACCATAAGCTAACGGCTAAAATAGGCTCATAATATCAAAAATCCCGTCAAAGCCGCAGCAATGACGGGATATTTTTGTTTAAGAGCCTGTTCAGTATCTCGGCGTGTGCGGATTTTCGAGCATAATTTTGTCGAAGTCAAGGAAAAAATTCGCAGGCATACTGTCGTATGGCAAGGTGACTCCCCACAGTGTGGGGAGATGTCACGAAGTGACAGAGGGGACGGTTTCCCGTTGGG
>JAGAQC010000041.1 GCA_017622925.1 Ruminococcus sp. | reverse complement strand
TCCTGCCGGAAGTGCGGACTGGTCGATACAAAGTGTTGCGCCCTTATGTCCGCCCGAATTAACATGGAAATTAACCTCTACTGTCTCGCCGGGCTTTGCTGTTACCTTATCGCCTGTTACTACGAAATCATCCTTAACTGTGCTGGGATCTACCGTAGGTGTAGGATCTGTAGGCTTAGGATCTGTAGGCTTGGGATCTGTAGGCTGAGGATCTGTAGGCTTAGGATCAACCTTATCGCCCTCAACTGTGATCGTAATGCCCTTTGTTGTCAAGCTGCCGTCCTTGGGTATATAATTCTTCTCCATACCCTCTACCATTGTTGAATAAACTTCAGGGAAATCAGGGTCGGGAACCATGTCAATGAAGTCGATTGTGTATGTACCTGCGGGTGTACCCTTAGCGAATACGCAGTCAAATACATAGCAGGGGAAAGCGTCAGAAGATACACCTGTCCATGTGTAACCGGTCTCAGCGTTTCTCGTCCATACGAAAGAACCCCATGCATTTTTCCAGTTCTGAGAATCCTGTTTCAAATCGACACTGCACTGATACTTAGATGTGTAATTGAAACGTCCGCCGTTCTTGTTGGTTGAAAGAGTACCTGCGAAGCAAACAAGCTTGCTGATATCATATTCCTTGTTGGAAGCGTCCTTTACAGTCTGGTCAGCATCAAAATACGCATCGTTCGGTACATAAGGAAGCTTGCAGGGATTACCATCAGCATCAACGCCGTCGTAACCGAAAGTTACGTACTTGTTGGAAGCGTCGCCGTCCTTGGATGATACGCCGAAGGAAACTCTGATTCCTCTTGTATCGCCCTCTGTTGCTTCGTTATAATAAACACCGATCGGGATAGTTACATCGCCTGCTGCGATCTGCTCAGCAGTAATTGTTGTGCTGGGAGTGCTGCCGTCCTTGTTGAGATAAGCTCTGAGCTCTACTCCCTTTGTTGAGTCAGCAGCGCCTGTAGCAAAAGGAACTGCCGCACCTACCATCGATGCAGCCATTGCCATCGCAGAAGCTGCCGAAATAAGTTTCTTCATTTGTAATAATTCCTTTCTTTAGGGTTTTACGCCTATTAATAACTTATTAATTTGGGTTTGTATTCCTTTGTAAGGGGGACAAATCAGATAATCTTTGAACTGACGGAACCGCTTAGACCTTGTCTATAAGCTTAGCGTCGAGCATCTGTATACGCATCGCGTCTTCAGTAGTGATTCCCGTGGGATCTGCAACGTCTGCGTTTGCAAGACCCTGCTCGGACAATCCATACTTATCCTGGTTGCCAAGATGCTGAAGAATAGCGGTCGAATCGGCAATAGTCACTTGTCCGTCGCAGTTTGCATCGCCTCTGAGGGTAACACCTGTTCCCTGAGAGCCGCCGTCAACAGTTACAGAACCGTTGGTAGTAGCTACTTTATAAGCAACCATTTCGCCGTCTTTAAGATAACCGCAGTTGATCTCCTTGTTGATGACGCCTGAATCTGTAGTAGTCATGCGCTTAACAGGAGCGATCTTAAGCTCAGACTTTGCGCCTGCCTTAGCATCTGCTGCAACCGTACCCTTAACAGTACAAAGAACTCCCTCGCCTTTAAGCCAGTATGATGCGTCGTCAAGAGATGTTGACCACATAACGCTGACAAAGCCCTCTGCATTTTCTAAGAAACTGTTAAAGTTGGGAAGCATCGACGCTGACGGATCGGCTGCGCCTGTGCCTGTCTCTGTGAGAGGTCCGGCTGTTATTTCATCGATCGTGATAACAGAATTATCAAACTCGATAGAGAAGTTGCAAGCCTGAGCGCCTGCCGCAGGTATATCTGCCAACGACACCTCCACCTCAAACTGCTCACCTGCCTTAGCTGTAGCTGTTCCCGCGGTAATCTGCACTGTTTCGCCGGCAGCCGCAGCGGGGATGAGTGAGCATACGGAAAGTGAAAGCATTGCTGCCGCCATAGTTCCGATGACTATCTTTTTTGTCTTCATGTTTTTTCCTCCTTCTTCGTTAATGTTATATAACAAAGGAACTTTTGCCCCTTTAATTATATCATGTCTTACTTGCGGCAGCCGTTCTCAGCTACCGGCACGCAGGGGCTTTGTGCAGCCCTGCCGCATCATGAACAAACGTGGGTTTCTTCAACGCAGCTTCTGCATAAGACGCATCACACTGCCGTGATGAGATGTTTTCCCAAATTCTATATTTATTCATGATTTTATTATATAACAAGTCTCAAAAAAAGTAAATAGGTTTATATTCTTTTTGGTATTTTAAATAAACACGAGGGGGAGTTTTTGCACAGTTTGCACAACGTATTCAATTCCCTTTAAGCGTGTTTCAAGTTAGCGATGAACAATTTGTGAATAAGTTTGTTACTTATCAAGTTTTTGGAATTCCTTTGGTATTGCGTCGTCAATTATCTCGTTGAGAATATCATAGCTGAAATAATTGTACGTGCCTGCCGGAACTGCATAGGGTATTCCGTGAGCCGCCGCCATCTCGGGAGTATACTTGCTGTAGGGATATACCGCAAGATTTGCGAAATCACCGGCTTCATAATGGATAATATTCGGAATAACGCCGACGTCCTCAAGGTGGACCTCTCCCGTAGCGCCGTCCACGACTATATCAAAGTCAGGCATTTCGCCGACAAGATTGAAGTTATCCGTCTGACAGCATATGAAGTTGCCCATCGAGTAAAAGACGAAGCCCTTTGTGCCGTCCTCACGCTCGATCCACTCCATCGTTTCGGCGGTATGAGTATGGCAGCCGAGGATAACGTCCGCTCCCCAGTTCACCATTTGGTTGGCAAGCTCTATCCTGTCCTCGGATACTATATTTGTATCCTCCACGCCCCAGTGCGCGGAAACAATTACCGCATCGGCGAGTTCCTTGGCTTCTTTTATCTGACGCTCGATAACGTCCGTTTCGTAGTTCATGACGACTCTGAGCGGCGAATCATAGGGGATAGAAAAGCCGTTGATATGTTCCGCATAGGCAAGAAAGGCGATCTTTACGCCGTTGACCTCGCGGATACGGATATTATTGGAATCCTCCTCGTTAAGATATGCGCCGAGAACCGTCAGATCATGCTCCGAAGCCTTTTCGTTCCAGAAATTTATGGATTCCTCCAGACCCGACGCGCCGAAATCAAGAAGGTGATTGTTAGCCATTGTGAACACATCAAAGCCCAGATCAATAACCGCATCGGCTACCTCGGGAGGCGAGTTAAACAGCAAAGCTCCGCCGTTTGCGCCCCTTACCTCATTGCTCGGGCTTATGATAGTTTCCTGATTGAGGACAGCCACGTCCGCGTCCTCTATAAGATATTTAACATTTTCGTAAAGGGGCTTGAAATCGTAATTTTCACCGGGAGCCGCAAGTCTTTCCGCATTCTTGTATACCGAATAATGTATGAGGTTATCTCCTGCGGCGATGACATGGACTCTTTTATCCTCAGCGGCGGACTCTGTTGTCGGTTCTGCCGTTGCGGCTTCCGTGGCAGGAGCCGTTCCTGCGGAGGAACTTTCGTCTACAACGCTTCCGACTGTTCTTGCGGCGCATCCCACGCCTGATACGATCAAAGCTGCAAATACCGCCAACACAGCGGCAGTACGTCCTTTTCTGAGCTTCATCAAAATCTCCTTTTCAAATCCTCGTTTGAAATTTTTCGCTTAATTCCCATTTTTCTGAGTATATTATAACACATACAGATTTTTTTTGCAATTGGCATTTTGCCTTTTCTACTGACATTTTGTGCTTTATTTTTTACATACTGCGACTTTCCGCAATATTTCGTCGTTTTCAGCCTTTCGTCACATTTCACGAAGTTTCGCCGATTTTTTTGTGCATTCTGCTATTCTGTAATTCTATGAACTCCTCAGCAAGCTCCTCCGCCTCCGAATAAGAAGAAAGCTGATAGCATCTGCCTCGGAATTTCGCCGAACCGTAATAGCCGTTCATATACCATGCGGCATGCTTTCGGGCTTCATGTATCGCCAATTCTTCGGGCTTTGCGCTGCTGTCCGTCATCATACGGATATGCTCGAGCATTACCCTCATTCTCTCCTCGACAGAGGGCGGCGTATATTCCCTGCCTGCAAGAGCGGCTTCTATTTCCTCGAAAATAAACGGATTCCCGTAACTGCCCCGTCCGACCATAACAAGGTCGCAGCCTGTTTCACGGTACATTTTCAGACAGCTTTCCGAATCCGTCACATCGCCGTTTCCTATGACGGGGATATTCACGGCGTTTTTTACAGCCCTGATAACTCCCAAGTCCGCCGAACCGCTGTAGAACTGATCTCTTGTCCGACCGTGGACTACGACAGCCGCCGCGCCCGAACTCTCCAAGGCTCTTGCCATTTCCACGGCATTGACGGAATCCGCAGTCCAGCCGCTGCGTATTTTAACGGTCACGGGAACGTTTCCTGCTGCTTTTACGGCAGCTTCGGTAATTTCCGCCGCAAGAGGAACGTCCCTCATAAGCGACGAGCCTGCTCCCGTATTCACCACTTTAGGCACAGGGCAGCCCATGTTTATATCAATAATATCGGGGTCATAGTCAAGAACTATTTTCACAGCCTCCGCCATAAAATCAGGTTCGCTGCCGAAAAGCTGCACGCCCATCGGACGTTCGCCCTCTGTGACCGTACACAGCTCCGCAGTTTTTTTATCGCTGTAGCAGATACCTTTCGCCGAGACCATTTCGCTAACGGTATACGCTGCGCCGTATTTTCTGCACATAAGACGGTACGACCTGTCCGCAACTCCTGCCATAGGAGCAAGGGCGGCGGTTTTCTTCAATACAACGCCGCCTATGGTTATATTATTGTTCATTTTCTGTTGACTTATCCTTATTTTTGAAAACAAACACCTTGCTCAGCACATAATTTGCCACAAATATCAAAACCTGACTCGCAAACGTGATAACGCTTTGATTGAAGTGCAGAAGATCGCAGAACACCGCAAAAATCGCCCACTCCATAAAGAATGTCGCAAGTCTTGCTCCGTAAAACGAAGCGAACACCGTCCAGAACTCGTTTCGGGTCTTTGTTTCGTTTTTGAAAACGTACTTTTTATTTGTAAAAAAAGCAAACGTTACCGCGCATATCCACGATATGGCAACGACCGCCGTATTTTCCCAGATAGGCTTTCCCGGGACAGCCGCAAACAGCACCAATTTTGTTACGATAGAAACAAGCGTGGTAAGTCCGCCGAATAAAAGATACATCCATTTTTCTTCATATTTATAATATATATCCTGCAATTTTTTAGGAAGAATACCAACGCAGGCTTTTATTATCCTTTCCATTTTTAAAATCCTTTCGAGGTTTATTCATACTTATTATAACAGCATTTTTTTGTTTTTTCAAGGGTATTTTAAAAAAATTTGCGGCTTTGCCGATTTATTGTCAACTTTGACGAAAAAAAGAACCGCCGCCGCAGATATTTCCACGACGGCGATCCTTATTTGAAGGTATAGTGTGTTACTTGTGTTCTTTTCGTGTGCTTCTTGTTCATTTCTTTTTCCAATTAAATAATTGTTCTTTTCCCTATGATGCTATTATACATCAACTGACCGTATATTGCAATAACAGCCCGATTTCAGCTATAATACAATTCGGTTACAAATATGACAAATTACTTTCGCCTGTGAAAAACACGGTCTTTTAGTGGATTACTTTGTACATTTCAGACAACCGCCCTTTATGCTCGCCGCCGCTTCTTCAAAATTCAAATCGAAAATTGCTAAAAATTTCTTTGTCGCTTTTTTATCGTTTCTGCATAGAATATAGTATACGGCAATAGACCTCCTCTGAAACCAACGTGCGCTGAATGCCTAAAGATTTTAGCGATATGTTAGGATGACGACGACGGCGGGCTGACGCCCTCCAAGGAGGAAGACGACGCATATCGTTAAAAGATTTTGGCAGACGGTGTGCGGTGGTTTCCGAGGAGGTCCGGTATCTCTGTGCAGCGGCTGATGTCAACAACGCACCGGTGCCGCCCGCGAGTAGCTGTGCAGAAATACTTCCGTTTTATATATATTGCTCCCCCAACTAAATCTTGCCGTCAAATACTTGGCACAAAGCAAATTTCCCTACGTCAGAAAAACTTGCAATACGCAAGTATTACTGCGTTTTTCTTCCTTGATAAATTTCCTTTCTGCCTTCGCCTTTTTGGCAAGGTTTAGTTGGGGGAGCAATGCCCACGGGACGCACGGTCTACCTGACTGTACGTCCCTGTTTTTTTCTCCTTTCGGCAAGCTCACTGTACTTCCGCTTTGTAGCAAGTCCTCCCCTGATATGGCGTTCCTGCTTGTTTATTTCCAATATGTCCTTTACCTGTTTGTACAGGATCGGATTTTCTTTCTTCAGCCGCTCGCTGACATCTTTGTGTACGGATGTATAGATAGAGAATGACGTAAAACAGGGATTTTTCGTGTGCTTCGGAGATATTATAGCACGACATTCGACTAATGTCAACTGGCATATTGCTTTTTCCGTAAAAAAGCGGTATAATAGGGATATGGGGGTGAGATAGTGAAAGACCTGACTTTTCTGAAATGGAGCTACAGTAGTTCTTCCTCCGGAGGAACTTATCTGAAATCCGAACACATATCCGGCAACAAGAAATATTATTACAAGCTGCCCGATTTCAAGTATGGCAGATTCAGCGGTTGCGAGACTGCAATTGAAGTCATAGTTAGCCGTTTGGGCGAATACCTCGGCTTTCCTGTTCTGAAATACACAGGCGAAATGGCAAGAATAATAGTTGACGGCAGGGAGTATGAGACTTACGTTGCAAAGAGCCTGAACTTCGTCAAAAGCGGATATACCGCTATACCTATTGTGACCGACTATCTCACAAACAGGCTCGCCAAAACCGAAAGTCCCCTTGATTACTGCCGAAGAATAGGCTTGCAGGAGTACCTTGACTATGTGTTTATGCTTGACTATCTTGTAATTAACGATGACCGTCACGGACATAATATTGAGATACTTTACGACCGTGACAACAATATTGTCCCCTCGCCAATATTCGACAACGGCAGATCACTTACCTATCAATACGGAAATAACGTAAGGCTTATGCAGAACTGGGACTATAAGAGCGAGATAACCGTCAACAACTTTGTTGGCAGTCTCAGCCTTGACAAGAATCTCGAAAAGATCAGCAGATCTTATGAATTGCCTCGCTTGACAGATGAAGCGTACAGAAAAATATTCAGAGGACTTGAACGCTTCATAAGCCGTGAGCATAAGGAAATAATAAGAACGGCGCTTGATTACCGATATGAGAAAATGCGTAACGGAGGTATCATATTGTGAGAGAATACACGATAAAGAGTACCCGAAAGGGCAAGGATTACGTCTGGGGAACGCTTTATTACAGCGACAAGACCGGCAAATTCAGAATGCGTTTCAGATGTGCTCCCGACGAAATGAAAAAGGACAATCCCCCTGCAATGATACACAGGTTTATGACAAACGGCAGAATGGAACTCGATCATGAGCTTGCTTCACTCTGGGTAAGCGACAGGATAATCCCCAAGGACAGGCAAAATATTGCGGATATTCTCCGTGAAAATAATCTCACTACCTACCGTGAGATTGATATGCTTGAACTGTGTATGGGGCGCTGTACCCTTGACGATATTTACCTTGTAAGGGAAAAATAAACAAATATCTGATATTTGAAGTCAATAGCTGAAAAGCTGTTGGCTTTATTTTTTATCTCCTCATTGCTGAAAATATAGGACTACTCTGAAATGTGCATAATTTGGAGAGTAGGGTGATTTTATTTATATATGTAAAATCAAGTGTCAAAAATGTCAAATTTACGGTTCATATCCGACACTTTGAGAGTGTCAGCCAAAGGTATAGCCAAAACGAACGGAGGTGAAAAATGTGAAAAACACCAGTAGTCAGACTGGTTGGCAAAAATAAAGGCAAAGGAGGGGGAACACTGTGAACATTGCTTATGTGAGAGTGTCGACGGCTGAACAGAATGAGCAGCGACAGATTGAGGCATTAAAGCAATATGATATTGACAAATGGTTTATTGACAAATGCTCTGGTAAAGATACTGACAGACAGAAATTCAAAGAAATGATCGAGTTTGTCCGTGAGGGCGATACGATTTATGTAATGGACTGGAGCAGACTGAGCAGAAGCACTGTTGATCTGCTGAAAATCATTGATTCTATGGACAAGCACAATATTCAGCTTGTAAGTCTCAAAGAGAACTTTGATACGAATTTGTCAACAGGAAGACTAATGCTTTCACTGATAGCAGCGATCAATGAATTTGAACGTCAGAATTTGCTTGAACGCCAGCGTGAAGGTATAGCAATAGCAAAGGCACAAGGTAAATATACAGGGCGAAAGCCGGTAAAACGTGACGAGCAGCTTGTAATGGAACTGATATATGCAATAAAAGCTAAACAAATATCAGTGAGTGAGGCTGCCAGACGGCTTAAAGTTACGAGAGCGACAGTTTATAGTCTTATCGCTCGATATGAAGCCGAATACAGTAAAGATAAGGAGTAATCATTATGAATAATATAGAAAGCAAGTTAGAAGCATTTAACGATAAACTTCCGGTTGGTTTAAAGATTTCCATTATGAAATTCTGTGACGTGCAGAAATATTTGAAGAGCTATTCTTCTACTAATAATATCCAGTGGTTCTTATTAAAGGTGGATCACGTTGAACGTTTTGAAGATCATGTGGAAGTGTTCTTCAAGAACAAGAGAAAGATAAATGCTTTCTTTGACGGTCATTATGAGAAATATGACATAAATGGAAATAAAAGAAGCACTGGCGGAGTTGGTACACCAAGAGGCATAGACAACGGGCGTGTAAAGATAAGCATTGACGGAATGAATATACTCTTGGAAAGACTGATACTTATTGCCTGTGATATTCACGCAGACAAGGTAGCAGTAAGCTATAAAGGGTTAGAGGCAAATGTCCTTGATGGATCAGGAAACGTTGATACGGCAGAAAGACTGATGATAAAGCCAAATTTCAGTCCTGACAATCTGGAATGGTGCTTGAAGTCAGATAACGTAAGACATAGCCACATGATAAAAAAGCTCCTAAAAAAAACGGGTATAGTATATAGGTTTTCAGCCTTGGATAATAGTCTTGTATTCCTGGTTCAACGTGGAAATAATAAGCAGATCAAGCATTACTGCTCTACTTTCCTTGAACGAGTAAGGTAACATTTGAATGTGTTCCAGAGGTTCCAGATTGAGTTTTTCGGGGGTAGGGGTTTAATAGGGGTAAGGATATTGATTTGGGGTTAGAGGTGGTTCCAAAGTGATTCTGAGTGGTGTGGAGGGTGGGATTTGATTAAGTTTGATTAATTTCGGGATTGGCGGTTTCGGGAAGGATGTGAGAGAAAAATGAGCGGAAATAACGATATATCAGCGAAAATTGATATGGTGATCACTGCCTGCAAGGAAGTATATAAATTGTGTTCCGGAATTGTGAGCAGTCAGACCAATATCAGCATGGACATTAATAAAAGGTTCGACAGGATAGAAAAGCAGCTCGCCGAACTGAAAGAAGAGATTCAGAAAAACGACAAGCTGCTTACTGGTAATTATCATGTTTACAGTGATTTTGAACTTTATAATCTTAAACACTCAATGAGTTGGAAGAAACTGAGCCAAAAAACTAATATCCCACTCTCTACCCTGCAATACCGGATACGAAGGTATCTCAGACAGAAAGGAGATAATGACGATGCTAAGCTTTAATATTAACGGTAAGGACTTTAGCAACGATGATATAAACTTGCTTATCTGCCGTGACAATATCAAGGGCATTACAGAGGTAAAAATGTTCTGTGATAACGAAGAAGTACAGTTTAATGATAAGAATTCAGATATGGACATCAAGATGAATATCGTTTCAGATAGATTCGATAAGCATAACGGAAAAACAAGAAGTCTTGGTGAAAGGATAAATAAGCTTGAAAGGGCTATTGCAGTATTAAGAGAAGAAATAATTGAACTGAAAAAGAATTATAATGACTGCTGATTTTCTTCTGTAAAGCTTAAAAGTAATTCCTTGATGCAGTCTTGCTGATGAGGAGTCATTTTTCTGAAACTGTCAACGAGAGAGATTTCCTTTTCTGTAAGGTGATATTCAGTAAGTGAATCAATCGTTTGTTCGATATTGGTGTGACCTATAAGGAAATCAACTGAGGTATCAAAATAATCCGCAAGCTTTATAAGCATTTGAATATCAGGTTCTATTTTGTGATTCTCATATTTGTTTATCGACTGCTGACTTATATCACCAAGGGCATTGGCTAATTTTTCTTGGCTGATGCCTTTTTTATTTCTCAGGTACTTTATTTTCGCTATCATTTGTATCACCCCACCTAATTAATAATAACACCTAAAAGGAGTTATTATAATTACCGAGAAGTTGTTGACAACAAACGGTGGTAGTGATATAATTATATACGTAAATTACCGAATTATTCAGCGAAGCGAGCGAATGTTAAATAATATACCTAATGAAAGGAGAGTCCTACAAATGGATGGAAAATTTATAAAAAGAAAAGTAGTAAAGGTAGTCGTACCGATACTAACACTGATAGTGGCAGCATCACAGCTGTCAGGTTGCAGTAGTTCAAGCAAGTCTCAGGTAGTGGACACTGTAAATGAACTAGGTGGAGACACACAGGTAGAGTTTCTCGTAGAAGAGAATGAGTTCAACGAGCAGGGTGAAGTACAGCAGTTAGAGTGGGTACCACTCTCAAAGCTTAATACATATCCAGGCTACAGAGCCAAGTTTGAAGCAGTAATGGGCGTAGAGACAAAAGCAGGCATAAAGACTGGTTGCATTTACGTAGACGAATTAGGTAAAACTACAGATAACCCAACCCTCTTAACAGCCTTTTCAAACAAGGCTACAGTAGAGAAGTTTAATGATTCTGAGAATCAGGATATACTCAGAGCAGCAGTTAAGAATACTTACGCAGACATTGAAGATTCAGACGAATATGCAGCAATAATCAATGGGTACTTCAATCTACTCCCCGACAACACACCAAATTACTTTAATGGTGGCAAGTCACTCTCACGTCTCGAAGCAATGACAGTAGCCTCCAGAGCCACAAACCCAGCAGCTTCAAATCCGACAGCAGACCAGAGTTTCAAGGACGCAGTAGGTGACACCCAGTACACCTCCTTCGCAGCACTCTCAAACGCACACGCCTTTATAGCTACAACAGACGAATCCCTTACACAGGACAACGCATCTAAAGCAATGAGTAAAGGTGAATACATTTACTTAGTAATGTCATCAATATATGGCGAGGACACAATCAATGCAGTAGACCTTTCAACATCTAAGCTTACAGACGTAAAGGAAGTAGTTCCAACAGAGCATACAAAGACAAACGCAGAGCAGTTAGCCCTTGCACTTCAGACACCCACACAGTGTCCAGAGGCAATTTACAAAGCATTAGTTCTCGCAAATGAAAACGACCTCACATCCGCAGATACAAAGTGGAACACAGCAATAACAAAGACTGAGGCAATAGAGTTTATTACAGAGGCAATTCAGTCTTATAATGAAAAGAATGGATATAAGGTAAACACCGATAATGATATGACAGACACCGAAGCTAAGGCAGAAGCAGAAGCAAAGGAAAAAGAAGAAATTATGAAGGCATACGAGGGTATCAAGGACAAGATAACTTGTGATGGTGATACATTCTATAAGGAGTACAAAGAAATTTCAAAGGATGATAAGCTTTCAACTGGAGAAGTTATTCAGAAGATAGTTGAGAAGTACAAGAAGCCTGTTGTAACAACAACCACAGCACCAGCTGAGGTTGAGACTACCACAACACAGGCAGCTCAGCAAACACCTCAGGACAACGGAAACACAGGTAACAGCGGAAACAGCAATTCCGGAGGTGGCACACCCACATACGTAGAGCCTCCACAGCAGCAGGTAACAGAACCAGTCTATGTACCACCAGTTACACAGCCAGTTTACACACCACCAGTAGAAACACCAACACAGCCTTCATATACTCCCCCAGCAAACAACGACGGTGGTGACTGGGATGAGGGCTATGACACAGATGGGGACTACAACGATGTAGGATGGGATATACAAAGATAAGTTAATCAATGATTAAAGAGCGGCTGAAAAGCCGCTCTTATTTTTATATGACCTACATACCCACCTACATTCATTCCAGTAGAGAATATAAATTTTTATTTAAAATAGGCGACATCATGAAAATCCTAAAACAATAATCATCTTGCTTGACACACACTCATCAAAATGTTATACAGGGGCTATTACCATGAATATTTTTAAAAAAGAAAAGCAATCAAAGGTAAATCCATTTTGCACACCTACCTACACTCAGGCAGACTTACAAATTGAAAATGAAATAAGACGAGAGTTAGAGCACTATGCAATCCCTTATGATAATTCCTTTTGTTCTGTGGATACTTACACCAGTAAAAGTTATATAACAGAAGACGAAAGGCAAGCATACAAGATTATACGTTCAAGAAATAAACTTCCAGATGAACTTAAAGAAAGGCTTCTTTCAACACTTGAAGAACGCAAGCAAATGCACAGGGTTAACAAGCTAAACATCAGCATAAGCAATGATGAAATAGATAAATTTTTACGGGCTAAGGGCATGGATCCATCAACATTTTAATTACAAGAATGAAGTCAATACTGTGTCATAAGGATAACAAAGTTTAATCATTAATACAATTCAAAGAGCACCTCACCGGTGCTCTTTTTTATACATACCCACCTACATTCATTCCAGTAGAGAATATAAATTTTTATTTAAAAGAGATGATGACATCGAGATGAAACTTATAGACTTAACTTGTAATAAATGTGGGGTGCAATTAAAAGCAAACGCAGACTTAAAGAAATGTTCTTGTAATTATTGTGGTAATTAAATGCTAATAGATGATGAAGTAATACATCATCAAATAGATAATGCATTTGATGCAGGCTATCAAGCAGAGATAGGTAGGCAGCAAGCCAGAAATGCAATAGAAATCGGTGACTACAAAACAGCATATGAGTTGTATAATCAAAAGCAAAGCAGGAACCTTTTGGGTTCTTATTTTTTTACCCTCCTACTTGTAATTCTGCACAATTATAAACAGAAATATTCGGACAATTGAACAAAAATATTAAAATACAAATTTAATATGCTATACATTGGCATTTTTATAGACACGTCCACTTTGAAATTGAGATAATTTCAACTTGTGAACAGATCAAGTAATTACTACGTGTAGATATATAGTGATATAAAATTTATTAAAAAAACGTAAAAACTTATGATAAATGTTATAACCTAATTAATTTTAAAATATACTCTATTAAATTCTATAACTATTTGCAATACTAATTTATCTCCCAATTCAAACCTATTTTATATCAAGGAGGCTTACTATGAAAACTTATGAGAAGCTTGACGGAATTCAGTTCAGACTGAGCCGGAACAGAACAAAAATCATTGACTGTCAGAATATGGTCATTCCGGTTTATGACAAGGGGATTCCCAAGCCGGACTGCGGAAGAGGCAAGTACTATGATTACAACTACAAGAAGCGTATGAAAATGCGCTCGTCCAAGATCAGCGAGATATGCTATAACAGCTTTAAAATTGGCATAATGAAGTTTATTACGCTGACGTTTGACCCAAAGCTGTTTGAAAAGGACTTTGCTTGTAATATTGAAAAAACACATTCAGAATTCAAGCTGTTTATCAAAAGAATAAACGATCACTATGATAATTTCCGTTACATAGCCACATTTTCACGGCAGCAAAATAAATACTGGCATTATCATATGTTATGCAATTTTGATTCTACGGTAACTCAGCAAGCTATCAGGACACTTTGGAAAAACGGCTCTGTTTGCGCCGATAACATTACTGATACCGAAAGCTTTAAGCGAGTTAAGAATTACCTTATCAAAAATATGTATGAGTGTGAAAATGAGCTTCACGGTGCAAAGGGATATCTGTATTCAAAGAACCTTGACAGGGATATAACGATAAGCTCGTGGAATCCGCTGCAAGAAGCAGAGTGCGATAATTTAGCTGACCTTATTATGTCAGGTAAATCATATCTAACGCATTCCACTTCCAAGACAATTGGAATTGAGCGTACAAAAGCAGATGATATTACCGGAGAAGCGATTGAAGAGCTTATGCCCAATCAACAGATCACACCAGAGTATGAGAAATTAGGATTTGCGGAGTGCATATCGAAATACGATTATTACAGCTCTGATATAAGCTTTGCAGATCAGTTTAAACCTCTTGTGCAGGCAACGCCCAAGAATAAGAAATTCAAGCACAAAAAATTTAAGAACAGCGGCGGAACAAGTTGATTATTTCTTTCTCACGGTCGCAGTGATTGTTCATTGCACGAAAATTGAGAATCATTTTCAAGCTCTTGAAATTCATCTATAGAAAACGTCTCAATAAAATCTATTCTATTCTCACGCTAGATCTTTCTGATAATTACAATTTGTATAACGTATCCGCATTTTTGTGAGAGTGCCGACAATCAGCACCGAATGAGATAAATTGATTTTAATGTCCCTCACGTTGGTGGTAATTGCACCGACAGTAGGACTTGATTTCATCGTGTATCATATGGAGCGACACGTCAAAAAATGTGCGACACTTCACCCGAAAATCTGCCTACTTATTCAATAACGTTGCTCATATAGGTAGTATCTTTTATTTGATTCACAGCACATAAGTGGTCAAGGAAAGAAATATTACTTATAGGAGAATACATTATGAGAAAGAGAAAAGCGATTCATTTGAAGAAAGGTTCACTCTATGCTGTTATTCATAACGGCCTGTCCGGTTTCATAAACTTGAACAGCGAGAATCATTCTGCGGCGAATGAGAACGGAGGGCTGATATGAGGAACTACATATTTGTGAACGCTCCACAGAGCAAGAGCGATACGGAGAGACTTATCAAAAGACTGGTAATTGCGGCTGCAAGCTCATTAGCAAGGCAGCTTAAAGACGAAAGCAGTTCCGGAAGTTCAAGCATAACAACAGGTACTTTTACTAACGAAAGAATTAGCAGCAATTGCTGAGAGACATTCTAAACGTGGGCGGATAGGCTCAGCAGTAATGACAATGTTCTGGTAATGGACGTTCAACAATTCTAAAAATTCACAAAAATTTCACGACCAGAATGGGCGGATATGCGGTATAATTATCCGCCCAAGGAGGTAAAATGATATGAAAAATGTAGTGGCGTATTGCCGAGTATCAACAGACAAGGAGGATCAGCTCAATTCCTTTGAGGCACAGAAAGCATTCTTTTCGGAGTATACAAAGCGAAACGATCTGAACCTTATCAAGATATACGCTGATGAAGGAATAACCGGAACTTCGACAAAAAAGCGTGACGAATTCAATAAAATGATGTCCGACAGCAGCAGCGGTATTTTTGACTGTATTCTTGTCAAGGACGTTTCAAGATTTGCAAGAAATACAGTAGATCTACTCAAAAGCACACGAAAGCTGAAAGCGAACGGTGTCAATGTTATTTTCATTACCGGAAATATGCAGACAAACGAAAGCAGCGAAGTAATACTCTCAATATTCGGAGCTTTAGCACAGGAGGAATCGGCTAATACCTCTAAGCGTGTAAAGTTCGGAAAGAGGATAAACGCTGAAAAAGGCAAGGTTCCTAATTTCTGTTATGGCTACATAAAGACCAAGGGCGACTATTTCAATTTACAGATCAACGAACAGGAAGCGGAAATTGTCAGGGAGATATTTGACCTTTACGTTAATCAGGGTTACGGAACTCACAAAATATCCAAGATACTTAATGCCAGAGGGCTTAAAAGTTTAAGGGGAGTCAACTGGACAACAACAGCAGTCAGCCGTATCCTAAAAAACAAGCTCTATGCAGGTTATGTGGTAAACAACGTAACTGAGATAGAGGACTTTATTGAGAAAACACGCCGAAAGAAAGACAAATCCGAATGGATAGAGATAGAACGACCGGAGTTTGCAATAATCCCGCTTGAATTATGGGAGAGGGCGCAGGCAGTCAACGAATCAAACAACCTTGAAATTGCTGCAACTCTGCATAAGAAACGTGGAAACAAATATCCGTTCAGTACTCTTATCACCTGTGCTGTCTGCGGCTATTCATTCAGAAGGATACGTTATAAGAGAGTTGGATATGACAGGGTATTCTGGAGCTGTTCCGGAAGGAACCACTTCGGTGCAGCCTCCTGTAACAATATGACTGTAATTCCCGAAGAAGAGCTTATCGAAAACATCGACAAGTATTTCAGAACGTTAGTATCAGACAAGAGGATATTTGCGAATGAGGTGCTTGAACATTATAAAAAACAACAGCCTAAAAGTCCTACAACTGCACTTACAGCACAGCTTGAAAAGCTCAGAGTTCTGAGGAAGAAACAAATAGCAATGTTTGAGGGCAACATAATAACTATAACGGAGCTTAAAGAAAGAACAGCCGATATTGACAAGCAGATAGCTCAGGTTGAGCTTGATCTGAGGCAATACGAAAGTCCGGAGGATGCAGCCCGAAAAGCCAAGGAGCTTTATGACAGAATTGAAGAGAGCATTGAAAATTATTCTACCATTGGAAAAATGACAAATGCCGAGCTCAAAACACTGATAAAGAGTATCGTTGTCGATGAAAAACAGAATATACGCATAGAGTTGAACTACTAACAGAAAAGAGCCTGTCACGCACATTGTAATTATGCTGACAGGCTCTATGCTTTCTCTTTTTGTATGTCCTTATGTACCGTACTCTTTGATATGCCGAATTTTTTTGCTGCCGACCGTACAGTCGCTTTATTTTCGATTATGTACTGTCCCAGCGTTACTGCCCGCTGTGCCGGCTGTGCTTTCAAACCTATCACTTCCCTTACTGTATATTCTGCGGACATTAATGTATATGCAGAATGCAGGGAAATAATGTACGGCAGGGAAAATATACTCGCCTTAGTATGTTTAGTTCTGATGTCGGACTACCCCGTATTCGTCGTCGAGCCTGAAATACGGACAATTATAATTAGAGCCTGATAAAAAACGGCACATCTCGTCCTCGTCAAGATCGACCATGCAGATATAGCAGTCGTAATCCTCATCGTATACATAGTTTGTACAGCTTTCGCAGTTAGTCGGTTTTCCGTTCATTTTTTCATCTCCGTATGTAATTAAATTTATTATAAATCTATTGTACAATAAAGCCGTAAGCTGTTAGCTATTAGCCTTTAGCTGCGGACACCATAAGCTAATGGCTATCAGTTTTTGTAATTTGTTCCAAATGTACTATTTATAATATTATACAATATTTCCGCTCATATTGCAATTACAGCTTATTTACAATTTTTTACACTTCATTTATATCCACTATCTACAACTTAGTTGGATATTGTTTCCTACATCTTTTGTCAAAAGATAATCTCTTGAACCCTACATCGTAAATTTTCCTGTATAAAGCCATAAAAATATGGATTCTGACGTATATGTAAGGCTTTATGCAGGAAAATTTACGACAATAGAGATTCCAAAGGGGTCACCCCTTTGGCAGGGGGTGCAGGGGGACGGCGTCCCCCTGCTTAAGTTGCAGACAGTGTTTTTATATCGACCACTCCGCAGAATCCCTTTTCGGACAGTTCGGCAACTTCCGCCGAGCCGTTTTCTCCTAAAAGTCCGCTTAATACCGTGATAATATCGCACTTCGGCGCAAGACCCTTTTCACGCGCCGTATCTATAACGTCCGCAAGCTCCTCCGCACCTCTATGCTTCAATACTTCTTCGCCGCTTGTCTCCGCTTCGGCAACTCTGCAAGAGGGCGAAACTTTCCACTCGTGAAGCATACTGTCAAGTATTTTGAGCGCGTCGCACTCCCCTGTCACCACCAGCTCCGTATGACCCGTAAATATCTCCTTGCCCAATGCAAGCTCCGCCGCCGATTTGGCGTTTTCGGGACTTTCGGCATTTACCGACAGCACTCCGTCCTCCTCCGAATAAAAGGAAAACGTCACCCTGCCGCCGTCTATTGCCGCCGCCCGCAGATACGCCTTGTCGTTCACGTTTCCGTGGGAGCTGCACCCTGTCAGCATGGCAATTATGGGAAAAGTCAAAAAAATACGTTTCATGCCCTCACCTTTTTCTTTATAAGATATAATAACGGGATAATTGCCGAAGAAACGGCGAATATCACCGCTAACGGCAGTCCGTAATGAAGCTTTCCGCCGAATACAGCTCCCAGACCTGCCATTATCGCAAGCATTATACTGCACCTGTATTTTTTTATCACGGGCAGAAGTTCACCGATAAGATACTCCGCCGCAGACGCCTGTACCGCTATCGAGTACACCGCAAAAACCGTGAAAATTATAAGAAACAGCGAATCTATCCTCTGTACGGGAAAGGGCTGCGAGAGCTGAGCTGCCGAAACTATGGGAAAATCCGTTATTTCCATGATACCTCCGCATACAAGAACTCCAGTTGTTATAACAATTGACGAAATAACCGCCTTGCAGACGAAATAATCAACGGCAGCCGCTCTTATATTGTCCTTAACAAAGCCGAGCATTACCGTAGTTCCCGACAATCCTCCGCTTAACGCAAAGCCCTTTACCACCTCTCGGAACAGTCCCGACGTGTCCTCCGCCGCTTCTAAATTGCCTATGTCGGAACGTATCACCGCGCACACCACAACTATTGCAAGGCAGACAAGTCCCAACGCCGCCGCTATTACCGCCGACCTTGCCAACGCCTTTATCCCCGATGAGGAAATGTACACGCAGACTACGGCAATTATGCCAGTAATAAGCAATCTGCCCGTCTTTCCCATGCCCTCGAACGGAACGAAAACAAGCTCGCCGGCGTTCCACAGCATAGAGAAAAGCAGTCCGCCCCAGACCGCCGTCCCCAAAAGCGCGATAAGCTCGGCAAATTTTCCGCAGTCCTTTAAAGTCTTTCCTTTACGATATATACTCGCAAGAGGTAGAACTATTAAAAGCTGCAAGAGACTGCCTATGCCGAATCCTGCCGCCGTCATTACCGAGATACCGCCCGTGAGACAGAAAAGCACGAACACATCGTTTATCAGCATTAACGAGCCGAACTGAAATCTACTGATCTTATTCATGATATTCCTCCACCGTAAAATCACGGGTCTGCATTTTTCGGAATCCCTGCCTTATCAGCGTATCGCTCAAACCTTTTTTGGAAAAAGGCGAGATCGGCGCAGTAAACGGAAAGCCGTAATCCTCCGTTCCGCATACATTAGTGAGTACGGCGCACGCAAGTATGCTGATACCGAAAAGTCCGAGTATTCCGCCTGCCGCAAGAAAAGCAAATCTCAGCACCGTTATCTGCGGATTCAGGTCGGGAACTACAAGTCCGCCCAGAACAGCCAACGCCGTCATGGTAAGCAGCGGAGTACTTACAAGTCCCGATTTTACCGCCGCATCTCCTATTATAAGTCCGCTGATTATGCTCACCGCTCCGCCAACTGGTTTAGGCAGACGAACTCCTGCTTCACGTATCACCTCGTACATCAGCAGGACTATAAACGCTTCCGTCAGTATCGACAGCGGAGCGTTTTTCTCCTCCTCCGCAAGCAGCATAAGCAGGGTGCTGTTCAGAAGCTCAGGGTGGTACATGACTATCGCCGCATAAACTGCCGGAAGCAGCACCGACAAAATAAACGCTCCGTACCGTATCCAGCGAAGAAACGCCGCATAATACGGTTTATAGGCATAATCGTCCAGCGTATGAAAGCTTTCGCACATAAGACGAGGGATAATTATGCCGTAGGGAACTCCGTCCACCAGTATCGCCGCCCTGCCCTCTATCAGCTTTGAACAAAGCACGTCGGGACGTTCCGTAAGTCCCGTACTGCTGAACAGCTCGAAGCTCTTTTTCTCCGTAAACGGACGTATATAGCCTGTGGAAAGCACCGATTCAAGCTCTATCTCGTCCAGCGACTTCATTATACGGTCAAGTAACCTCTTCGGGACGCGGTCTTTCATGTAGCACAGGCAGATGTCCGTATGCGACTTGCTGCCCTTTACCATGAGCTTCATCACAAGCTCGGGAGTTTTCAGTCTCCGTCTAAGCATGGACATATTTGTACGCACGGTCTCCACAAATCCCTCGTGACTGCCGAGAATGTTCCCCTCGCCCGACGGCTCCTGCACTCCCCTCGAAGCATAGCCCTGCACTCCGAAAGCAAGGGCGGTGTTCATCTTGTCGGCGATAAGCACCGCAAATCCCGAATGCAGCAGCCGCATTAAGTCGCCATAGTTCTCCGCTGTCGGTCGGTCGGAGGACATGAGCATATGTTCCTGTATATATGTGAAAAGCTCCTTCGCCGACTGCTGATCCGGTATAAACGTTATTGGCGAAAGCACCATTTCCGCCGCCGTCTGTGAGGACATCATTCCCTCGCAGCACAAAAGACAACAGGATATTCCCCCGGTAATAAATTCGTTTATCAGCACATCGGATGAACCGCCCGTTATTTCTTTGATATACGCTATATTCGCTTTTAAATCGCTTTTTATCTTCTCTTTTTCATAATCGCTCGCTTTCATTCTCTCACCTCTTTTCTATTGTTACCCTTTACCGAATGGATATTCACTATTTTAACTTTACGCAAATATTAATATTTATTTTTATATCTGTAAAACTTTAGGATTTTGTGGGGACAGATTGTGCCGCTTGTCATTTTCTGTGATTTGCGGCTACGGGGACACATATCCCTTACATAAGAACACGGTCGGCAATGCCTGCGGCGACACGCCGCAAAAAAAGGAACGCCCTAAAAAGCGTTCCCTGCAAGATTTGATTAAATTAAAATTATTTCGCCAACCATTTTGACATATCCGTTTCCGTACCGCCCGTTGAAAGATATGCGTAGAATTGCAGTATCGTTGAAGCGTCGGAGGAGTCTATCTTGCCGTCCTTGTCAATGTCGGCGGCGGCTTTCTGTGCGGCGGTAAGGTTGGATTCCTTGCCCGTGGAGGTCAGGGCGTAGTCGCCGAGAATAACTGTCGCATCGCTTGAATCTATGGATTTATCGCCGTTTATATCGCCCATAGCGTTTTCAGTTACGGGAGCTTCGCCGAGAGATTCAAATTTTCTGCCGTATTTTTCAGCATAAGCCTGTGCGGTGGAGTTATCATAGCCGTAAATTGTGTCGTTTGAAATTGTTTTTATGTTGTCGTAAATTTCACAATCGGGATTTTCTATTGTTATTGATGTCAGACCCATACAATAATGAAACGCACTCTTGCCGATACTTGTAACACCCTCGGGAATAATTATTTCTGTCAGACCTGCACAACCATAAAACGCATTCTCGCCGATACTTGTAACACCCTTGGGAATAGTTATTTCCGTCAAACTTTCACAACCATAAAACGCATTCTCGCCGATACTTGTAACGCTGTCCGGAATACTTAATGACGCCAGACTGAAACATTCGCCAAACGCATAATTGTCGATACATGCAACGCCGTCGGGAATAGTTATTTCCGTCAGACCCGTACAACCATAAAACGCACCGCCGCCGATACTTGTAACGCTTTCGGGAATGGGTATTTCCGTCAGACCCGTACAACCATAAAACGCAGAGCTGTCAATACTTTTAACGCTTTCGGGAATAGTTATTTCCGTCAGACCCGTACAGCCATAAAACGCACCGCCGCCGATACTTGTAACGCTGTCGGGAATCGTTATTGATGTTAAGCCTGTACATAACTGAAATGCAGAATCACCAATACTTGTAACGCTTTCGGGAATAGTTATTTCCGTCAGCCCCGTACAGCCATAAAACGCACTGCCGCCGATACTTGTAACGCTGTCAGGGATCGTTATTGATGTTAAGCTTGTACAGTCACAAAATGCACCGCCGCCGATACTTGTAACGCTGTCGGGTATTGAGTATGATGCATCTGTTTTTCCAGCAGGATAAGCTATTATGGAAGAAATTTCTTTATTAAACAAAACTCCGTCAATATCAGCGAAGTTTGTGTTGTTTTTATCAATATTTATTGACATCAACTTTGAACAATCCCAAAAAGCATAGTTGCCGATATTTGTAACGCCCTCGGGAATAGTTACCTCTGTCAGACTCGAACAACTATCAAAAGCCATATAGCCGATACTTGTAACACTGTCAGGTATCGTTATTGACGTAAGACGCGAACAATCCAAAAACGCATAGCCGTCGATATTTGTAACAGGCAATCCGTCAATTTCGCTTGGGATATTGACCTCTGCCGCAGATTTATCACAGTATGAAATCTCAATATGCTCGCTGTAAGCCCTATATGAAAGAGATTCATAAGTACCCTTGGTATAGTCCTCAGTTCCCTCAGCACTTGCAGTAATGGAGATTTTCGGCATATTCATCGAAACAACAGGCATAGCCGCCCCTAAAACCGTTACCGCCATAAGCGAAGCTAAAATTTGTTTGATTTTCATATAAAACCTCCTGTTTTTTTAATCTTTTTATATTATAGCATATTGAGCGAAAAATTGCAATAGTTACGGAAAAAATTTGTATGTGAAAAGAAAAATAGGCGAACATAAATTAAAATTGTAGGGGACGGCGCCCACGACGTCCCGAAATGGGGGGGACGTTTACATTTCGGAAACGGGACGTCGAGGGCGCCGTCCCCTACAAAATCCACTTGCCTACTAAGATTTTACACATATTTGAAAATTTCTTATTTGTATATATTGCAAAAAGGTTCAAAAAATCTCCCGATGTAGGGACACGGCGTGCCGTGTCCGCACGGCAGCGTGTCGCTGCACCCATTGCCAACCGTATTCTTATGAAAGGGATATGCGTCCCCGTAGCCGCAAGTCACAGGAAAAGGCACGTAATATTTCATGCCACGTAAATACTTGTGCATATATTATTTTGGTTGTACGTTTTACCCATAATTACATTTCCCTGCAATTTATTTTAACGGACACGGCACGCCGTGTCCCTACATCGGGAGATTACAAGGGCATGAAATTGTGTAAAATTATGCTTGCAAAAAAGAAAAATATATGCTATAAGCAGCGTGTCGCTGCACCCAATTCACGTTACCACTCGCAAGCTCGTTAATTTTGTAAAGCTCAAAATTTTTTTCCGCGACTGTTGCATTTTCAGGACTTTTATGCTATAATTTTTAGGAGTGTTTTTTTAGAGCCTGTTTAATATCTCGGCGTGTGCGGATTTTCGAGCATAAATTTGTCGAGTACAAGGCGAAAAAGCGAAAGCATACTTGATGTATGGTGAGCTTTTTCAACGCAGTAATCGGCAAATTTTGCCGAAAAGACGTGCGC
>JAGAQC010000040.1 GCA_017622925.1 Ruminococcus sp. | reverse complement strand
TGTAAGCTGTTTATCTTTCATATAATCCTCCGCATTTCTGTTGTTGTGGTGCATTTTTATTATACCACATTTTCCGATGAAAGAAAAGCTTTTTGGGGAATCTTGCCGAGCTGTGAATGATTAAATCAGCGTTTCCTTAAATTTCAAAAGCTGAGAGCCGATCATCGGTTCTCAGCTTTTTAAGGCAAAATATTTCAGAACAACCCTCTTACATCGTCAAAGGTAAGAGTAGGCTGCAATGCAAGATTTATCCCGAATGCGATAAGCTGCGCCGCGCGTTCGGCAAGCCTGTCAACGTCACGGGGCGTTACCATCATATTCGGCGTATCATCGTCAATATCCACATCTGCAAGACTGCGGACGATCGTGTGCATATCCACAACGGTAGGCACTCCCACCGCCACCACGGGTATCCCCAGCGTTTCTGCGGAAAGCTCCTTTCGGGCATTTGAAACGCCGCTGCCGGGAGAAATACCGCTGTCGCTTATCTGAATGGTCGTCCCCAGTCGGCTTATATCCGAACAGGCAAGAGCGTCCACCGCTATGACCGCCGCAGGCTTTATTTCACGGCATACCGCGGTTATCAGCTCGGCAGTCTCGATGCCCGTCTGCCCGAGAACTCCTCCTGCAAGACTGCTCACGGGGCGGAGCGAGGTCAGAAAAGCCTCCTCCTCGCTGTCAAGCTCCTTTTTGAGATGTCGGGTAGCAAGAATTTTCTCCGCCGTATGAGGTCCTATGGCGTCGGGCGTAATGTCACGGTTGCCCAGTCCGACTACGAAAATTTCTCCCTCGGGCAGAAGCGGTTTAAGCTCGTCCGCAAATTCCTGAGCCATGTCCTCGTAGGTATCGCAGAATCGGCTCAGACTGCCGCTTTCAAGCGTGATGTACCTGCCCTTGCCCTTACCAAGGGTACGGCGGTAAGCGTCATTTTCTATGACTATCTCGGTTATCCGAAAGGCTTCGCCACGTTCTGTCTTACTTACTCCTTTCGGCAGTCTTTCGGCGTTTATCTGTTCAACGGCAAGGTCCGATCTGAAATTCATGTTATTCTCCTCCGATCTCTCGCACAGCTTTGTCTATTATGCTGTATTTCATCATGATTTTTATGATATATTCTTTCGTTTTTTACAATTGATTTTTCTCGTAAAAAATGGTATAATTAATATTGTCTCAGTGGGCAGTTGTGCGTTGCAGCTGCCGACACATTGTAATGATGTGCTTATATTATGTATTATCCTTCGATTCATTCAAGGAAAATTTCGGGAGGTGCAACAAAATGCCAAATATTAAATCCGCTAAGAAGAGAGTTAAAGTCAATGCTACAAAGGCTGCTGCCAATAAGTCAAGAAGGTCTAATCTCAAGACTGTTCTCAAGAAAGCTGACATCGCTTGCTCTACAGGAGCTGCCGACAAGGCAGAGGTTGTTAAGCTCGCTGTCAAGAGAGTAGATCAGGCTTGCGCAAAGGGTCTTATGCACAAGAACAAGGCTGCCCGTAAAAAGGCTCAGCTCGCTAAGAAGCTTAACGCTGCTCAGTAATTTATAATACTAAACTCTGACCAAACCCATGAAAATCTTCACCGCCATCCACTCGCTGCTCGGCGTCAAACGCCCTTGTAAGGCGACAGCCTGCCTGCGGTCGTTTTCCTTGATCAGCGAGTGCCTGTCGGCAAATCTTTTCATGGAACCGGTCAGAGTTTAGTATAAAAAACTATCCCCCGAAGTCTTGCGATTCGGGGGATTTTTGGGTTTATAGGGAGTAAAAAATGAAAAAGATACATATAATTTTGCTGACAATAATTATAACAGCGATCGCTGTTTTGAGTTTTCCCATAACAGCCTATGCCGATATGGGACCTAAGCCGAGCATTGACCTTCATGTAAAAAATCCCCCGAAGGGCTTGTATTACGTTGATATTCTCACAGATGAAAACAGAGGAGAACCGCCTGTTTCGGCAGAGAAATATAACAAGGAAATGCTGGAGATACTGAAAAAATGTAATGTAAACGGCTTGACACCACGTTTCGGCGGCTTCATTGGTATTGATGATACCATAAATACGCCGAATGAAGATCATCATTATCAATTTACGTACAGTGTTCCCACTACTTTTCGAGTCGTTATTGTCACGGAGCAGCTTGAAACCATTATCAGTCCCGAGATAACAACGATCGGATACAACTGCGATATTACATTTGATGCAGCAAAATGTTCAGCCGATCCCGAAAGCGATTCCTTAACGGAAAATATTTTCCCGACGGTGATGAGCAATATCATCTCATTTCTGATAACCTGTTCCCTGACGCTTCTGATCGAGCGTCTGATATTTCTGTGCTTCCGTACGTCACTTCGCACTAACGGATACCTTGGAACATTCATAATAACCAATATCATAACACAGCTTATGCTTTACGGAATGATGATGTTGGGTTTGGTGATAGTCCTTGCGGAGATAGTGGTAATGGTGACGGAGCTTATCGTGTTCAATGTAAAAATGCGTAAGAAGCTTTCGCACCTGCGCATCACAGCCTGTACCATGACAGCAAATGTGGTGAGTGCGATTCTGGGTATTCCGATATTTCTTGTTCTTTCTTTTTTGAATATGATAAATTTATAAAAACAAAATTAAAGGCAGTCGTAAAAACTGCCTTTCTTTTTAAATCAGATAAAATTTCTGTTTTCCAACGCCTTGTAAAGCGTTACCTCGTCGGCATATTCCAAAATTCCGCCAACGGGCAGACCAAAGGCAAGCCGTGAGACCTTAACGCCCAAGGGTTTAAGCAGATTTGCAATGTACAACGCCGTAGCGTCGCCCTCGACCGTGGGATTGGTCGCCATAATAACTTCTTCTACGCCGCCCTGAGAAATTCTCGCCAAAAGCTCGCGTATTCTCAGTTTATCGGGCGTTATGCCGTCCATAGGCGACAGCAGTCCGTGAAGAACATGGTAAACGCCCGTATATTCACGGGTACGCTCAAATGCGGTAACGTCCTTCGGAGACTCGACCACGCATATAACGCTGCGGTCACGTCCCTCGTCACTGCATATGGGGCATACCTCACGCTCGGTAAGATTCTGACATACCGAACAGCAGCGGACGTTCTTCTTAGCGTCAATAAGAGCCTGCGCGAATTCCTCGACCGACTGCATTTCCATTGACATAACATGATACGCCAGTCGCTGAGCCGACTTCATTCCGATACCGGGCAGGGAGGCGAATTTTTCCGCCAGTATGACAAGTGGGAGCGCGTTATGGTCAGCCATTAAAACATTCCGGGAATGGATACCCCGCCTGTTACCTTGCTCATTTCGGCTTCCGTAGTAGTCTCTATGGTGTTTACAGCTTCATTTATAGCGGAGATGATAAGGTCCTGAAGCATTTCGATGTCCTCGGGGTCTACGACCTCGGGTTTGAGGGTAAGGGACTTTATCTCCTTTTTGCCGCTGAGCGTGACCTCAACTGCGCCGCCGCCTGCCGTAGCCGTAAACTCACGGGACTCAATATCTTCTTGAAGCTCCGTGATCTGATCCTGCATCTTCTGAGCCTGTCTCAGCACCTGATTCATGTTCTGCGCTCCGCCTGAATTTTTTGGTATTCTTGCTTTCATTTTAATTTCTCCTTTATATTTTCGGCTGTAGGCAACATATATTTTTCGCTGCCCGTATTATGCCTGATTATCAACAGCCGTTTCAATACTGCTGTTAATTGCTTTTTTTACAAGCTGCTCCGCCATCGACCTCGTTTCCTCAACGGTAGCGGTACAGCGCGCGGTGATCCTGTATTTCTGACCGAGAACGTTAAATATCGCCTTACTCAGCGAAACGGCGTTCTCCTTGCTGCTCTTGAAAAGCGAGATAAAAAATCTGTTCGGGGTGAAAATGCACATCACATTCCCCTTGGACGCCGCATAAGAGCCGTCAAGACTTCCTGCGACCGCAGGATTTATACGGCGAAATTCCTCCATTATCTCGTTCCAGCGCGTACACGGAGTAAGCTCGTCCTCGGTTATCGTTTTTATGTCGATACGCACGTTCGGCTGCGGTTCGTTTTCAGCGGCAGGACTTGAAGCGGTCAGCACCTCACGCTTCTGAGGAACGCTGCTGACAGCCGCAGGAGCGTTGTTCAGCCGAGCTTCAAGCATTTTTATCTTTTCAATAAGTCCCGAAACATCGACGTTTGAAGCTCCTCCCGAAGTCTCCTGAACGTTTCCGCAAAGCCTGATCAGAGCCATTTCAAACTCCACTCGCTTATTCATAACGCGACCCATGCGTTCACGGCAGCTTTGAAGCTGCGCAAGTCGGCTCATTACCGTATCGAGGTCGGAGCTGTCCGCAATTTTTTTCAGCCGCTCCAGTTCATCGGGCATAGCCGTGATTATATCCTCCGCAGTCGTCGGAGAAGCTTTAAGGAGCATGACGTTTCGGAGCTGTAAAATAAGTTCCTCGCAAAGTCTCGTAAGGTCCTTTGACATATCGTAAAGCCTTGAAGTTATCTCTAGAGCCTTTGGAGCGTCCGATTTGGAAACAGCGTCAAGTATATCGTAAAGGAACTCGCGTCCTGCGATACCTGCGGTCTGCGAAACTGTCTCGGCGGTTATTTCATCTGCGCATACGGAGCATTGGTCGAGAAGCGACACGGCGTCCCTCATACCTCCGTCAGCTATTTTTGCAATGAGAGCCGCGCCGTCCGCGCTGAGCGAAAGGTTCTCCTTTTCCGCGATATACAGCAGTCTTGCCGCTATATCCTTCTGCCTGATACGGCGAAAATCATACCGCTGACACCGTGAAGCCACGGTAGCAGGGACTTTGTGTATCTCCGTAGTCGCAAGAATAAACTTGACGTACTCGGGCGGTTCTTCCATGATCTTCAACAGCGCATTGAACGCCGAAGCCGAAAGCATGTGTACCTCGTCAATGATGTATATTTTATATCTGCACCGTTCGGGCGAATAAACTGCGCCGTCCCGAAGCTCGCGTATATCCTCAACGCCGTTGTTGGAGGCGGCGTCTATCTCGATAATATCGGTAAGCGAGCCTTCATCGGCTTCACGGCATATATCGCATTCAAGGCACGGACTGCCGTTCTTCATATTCGGGCAATTCACAGCCTTTGCAAGTATCCTTGCGCAGGTGGTTTTTCCCGTTCCCCGAGAGCCTGTAAAAAGATAGGCGTGGGCGGTCTTATCGTTTTTCAGCTGATTTTTGAGAGTTTCAGTAATATGCTGCTGAGAGATAACGTCGTCGAAGGTCAGCGGCCTCCACTTACGATATAAAGCCTTATACACAGCAGCGCCCCCTTTAAATTCACCGTTCATTGCAAATCAAAAAATTCCGGAACATAGATGTGCAGGCTGGCTGCGGCACACAAGACGATCCGCTTAATGCTGCTCGGTCTCCCGCCTGACATGGTTCACGGTGTCTTGTTGCACAGGGCCCGCACATCTATATTCCGGAATTTTTACTTTTAAACAAGCGCATGACAACGCTCTGTTTAATATTATATCACATTCGCTTCGCTTTGTCAAGCAAAATTAAAATATATTTTTTGTCACAAATCACAAAAGCTGTTAGCCTTTAGCCGTTAGCTTAGAGCCTGTTTAATATCTCGGCGTGTGCGGATTTTCGAGCATAATTTTGTCGAGTGCAAGGCGAAAAAGTGAAAGCATACTGTCGTATGGTGAGCTTTTTCAACGCAGTAATCGGCAAAATTTGCCGAAAAGACGTGCGCGAGGAGATTCTGAACAGACTCTAAAACCATTTAAAAAACTTCTTAGAGATGCCCTCAAAAAGATTTATTTCTTACTCTTCCGATACCTCAGTCGTTGTCTCATCGACCAAATCAGTTTGTTCTGCAATATCGGTAGAAGTTTCGCCTGTATCGCTTGTGTTTTCGTTTTTTATCGGGTATGAATGATAGAAAACTTTAATACTTACGTCCGCTCTGAATTGTTCATATTTGTCAAATGAATCTTTTCCGTTTATCTCAACTTTGTCGATAGCATTTTCTTTTTTTACCACGCCTATGACCAAATCCTCCATTGGCTGCGCTGTTACGTTTACAAAGCCTGCCCTTTTCAGTTGATCGACAATTTCCTCATAATTTTCATCTTCGATCTCCTCGGACGAAAACGGCGTTTCTATCATTGCCGACTGCGGCACGTCCGATGAATCCGGCATATACATTGCAACCATTCCCATAAGTAAGAAAACACACCAAGTCGAAACGATCAGAAAAACTTTTATTCCGTCTGACATTTTTGAACGAGCGGTCAAAATCGTCACAGGAATCGGGAAACAACAACAAAATCCAAGCACGAGCAATATTACCCACAGCGCCGTATCCCCTCCGCCGCTTTTTTTCTGCACATTTGCATTGTATCTCATGTTTTGATAAACCGGCTGTCGTCTATATACAGGTGGCGGTGGTGGAGGAGAATATGCCGGAACGATAGGTCCGTCCAATTCACGTCTGTAGCGGTGAGCTTCAATTAATTCTTCTTCACCTCTGCAAAACGGGCATTTTATTATTCCTTTTCTTCGGTCATATTCTCTTTTACCGCAACATCTCGGGCATTCAATTTGTATGGGATTGTCAATCCGTTGTTGACGTATTTGATTAAGCTCAGCAAGTTTTCTGTTCTTATCATTTTCACGCTCAATCATTTTACGGTTCATATCTTGCTCGCGCCGCAATAAATTTTCTTTTCGTATCGCTTCAAGTCTTTCTTGCTTCAAACGTTCCTGTTCAAGCCAATTTTGATCCACATGTATCTCCTCCTTCGTCTTTAAGCGCGTTAGAAAAACCGACTGCAGCTAATGCAGAAATAACCGCCCCAATAACATATTTTTTCACAATATCATCTCCGTACCACGAATTTGCATTTTATATTCACTATTATAACTCATATTTCCACTTTTGTCAACAAAAATTTGTGCTATATGCACGGTTTTTGAATGAGTAAAAAAAGTGTGGTAGGTTGCTTGAACGTCTTGCCATGCTAACAAAAAAACTAAAAAGCACCTAAAAGCCTGTTTAATATCTCGGCGTGTGCGGATTTTCAGAGATTCACACATAGAGCAGTATTATTTCGCTAAGTGTTGCCTTAAAAGTATCATATCGAAAACGTCTATCACGCCATCGCCGTTCAGATCAAATTCAGCGGAAATTTGCCCGTTACCGCCGAGAAGCCATTGTTTCATAGAGTAAATATCATCGAGACCCGTTACTTCGTTAATTGTTTTACGCATTTCGACCATATCGAAAACGTCCACAGAACCGCTGAAATCGAGGTCGTAAAGCACTAAATCGTCCGAATCGACGGAATCTGCGCCCATGATATACCTGTTCATTTTAACGGCGTCGGCAACAGATATAGAGCCGTCCGTGTTGCAGTCGCCCATAGAATAGGTACACTCGGGCATTACGCTGCTCTGAAAGCTGTGCAGAGATGATGTTGTTTTTAATTCCCAACTGTTATGGGAGCTTGTCTCTGCTTTAATTTCATTGTCGGACTTCAAGAACCAGTCGTCCTTGTTTTTCGCTCCGTCGTCCCACGTTGTATCAACATGAAAATAATGACCGCCGATTTTTATGATGTTCCAGATATGATTGCTGCTGTTTACCTGACAAGTCTCGATACCCGCTTCGTGGAGAAGAAGATTATACGCCCTTGCATAGCCGTC